>NZ_JBYVYK010000052.1:0-43670 GCF_058148405.1 Mycobacterium sp. DHQP2018-32-09
CGGCAGCCGCCGCGGCCGTCGGGGCCACCGCCCCGACCGGCCCCCGCGCCAGGTCCGCCTCCCGAGCCGGCCACCGAGGCGTTGCGGCCGCCGGATCCCGGCCGCACCGAGCAGATCCAGGCCCCCCGCCGCTCGCTCGAGCCGGGTCGCACCGAGAAGATGCCCAGGCCGCCGTCACCCGCCGACCATCAGCCCACCCAGCAGCTCGACCGCGGCGAGCCACAACCCGCGCAGCCCGCCGAAATCGCTGCGAAACCGGTGCGGCGCCAAGGGTTCTTCACCCGCCAGACCATCGCCCTGCTGGCGGTGATCGTCATCGCGGCGATCGCCGGTGGGCTGGCGGGCGGCGAACTCTACGCCCGGCACCGCGCCGACGGCATCCTGACCGCCGTCGCGGAGTGCGTCGTCGACGACGGCGCGACCATCTCGTTCGGCGTCAACCCGCCCTTCCTGTGGCAGCACGTCACCGGGCACTACACCAACATCTCGGTGGTGACGGCCGGGGACAACGTGCAGTCGGCCAAGGGCATGACCGCCGACGTGACGCTGCGCGACGTCCGGTTGGAGGGCACCGCGGACTCCAAGGGCACCATCGGCTCGCTCGAGGCGACGCTGACCTGGAAGTCGGCGGGCATCAAGGACACCGTCGCCGACAACCTGCCCGGCGTGGGCAACCTGGTCACCAACGTCACCACCGATCCGGCCGCGGGCACCATCGTGATGCAGGCCGGCTCGGCCAACAGCGTCACCGCCAAACCCGTTGTGGCCAACGGTGATCTGAACCTTCAAGTGCTCGACGTCAAGGGCGTGCTGACGAAGGACACGGTGCAGAAGGCGCTCGACGACCTGACCAAGAAGCTGAACGACAACTACCCGTTGGGCATTCACGCCGACAGCGTGAAGGTCACCTCGGCGGGCGTGGTGGGCACGTTCTCCAGCCAGGACGCGAAGATCCCGACGGGGGAGTCGAACCCGTGCTTCGCCCGGCTGTAGGAGCGGGCATGGGGAGCGGGCGATAGGAGCGGGGTGGAACGATTCGGTCCGCCGACCTCGGGGAAAGTATCGGCGGACCGAATCATGCGATATAACGCATGTGTCGGGCCGGGATATTCCTCAGCGCAGGACCGAGATCTCGTCGCCCAGCCGGTACCCATCGGCCAACGGCAGTGCGTCCCCGCTCCAGAACGATCCCGGGTCGAACCAATTGTGATGCTTCTCGGTGGTCAGCAGCCCCATCTCCTCATAGGTGATGGCGACCGTCTCGGCGCAGTAGGCCGTTTGCAGACCGGCCGCGCGGCCGGCCGCCTTCTTCCGCTCCGCCGACTCCCGCACCGCGCGGTGCACGAACGGCAGCCCGCGCGTCCAATCGCTGACCGTCGGCAGCCGCCCGCGTAACCAGCGGCCCGTCAACCGCGCCGTCGTCGGGAACGCCGTGCCGTCCATGCGGGCGATCACGCGCAGCAGCCGGTCCTCCTGCTCCCGTCCGGCGTACGGGGTCAGCTGGCGCAGCCAGCAGCGCTGCCCGTAGACGTCCATCCACTGCTCGACGGCCTGGCGGGCGTCGTTGAGCTGTACGCCGCGGTGATGCGTGCCGGTCCACACGTCCAGCAGCTTGGCGCCCAGCTCGGCGTGCCAGATCAGCGGCGGCAGGTCGTCGATGGCGACCGTCATCCCGACGTGGTTGACCGGCGCATTGGTCAGCGTCTGGATGGCGCGGTCGGGCCCGGAGTCGCCGCGGAACAGCCAGACGTCGCCGGTGCGCGTCTCGGCCAGCGCGCGCTGCAAGGTCACCGTGTTCGCCTTCACCAGCGCAGCTTAGGCAGAATCCGGGCATGCGAGGGATCTGGAAGTGGGTCGGTCTTGCCGGTGCCGCGGGCGTCGTCGCCGGCGGCGTCCTGGTGGCGCGCGACCAACGCAAGCGCAACGCCTACACGCCCGACGACGTCCGCGCGCGGCTGCACCAGCGCCTCGCCGAGGCGGACTCCGACCCCGCGTAGGCCCGGGTCAGGACGCGACGAAGGCCACGACCGCGTCGGTGAAGGCGTCGTTGTCGTCACCCGCCGCCGTGTGCCCGGCGTCGGACAGCTCCACGAACCGCGTCGACGGCACCTTGGCCAGGAAGTCCTCGACGCCCTCGGTGGTCACCACGTCCGACAACTTGCCGCGGATCAGCAAGATGGGGATCTCGAGGCGCGTCGCCGCCTGCTCCAACATGTCGACGCGGGCGAACGGGTCGTCGTCGGGCTTGGTGAGGAACGCGGGATCCCAATGCCAGTACCACCGCCCGTCGCGCAGCCGCAAGTTCTTCTTCAGGCCCTCGGTGCTGCGCGGCCGCGTGCGGTGCGGCAGGTAGGCCGCCACGGCGTCGGCCGCCTCGTCCAACGACGCGAACCCGCCGATGCCGCTGGCCATGAAGTCACGGATGCGGGCGCTGCCGTCCTTCTCGAACCGCGGCACCACGTCGACGAGGACCAACCTCGTGACCACTTCCGGGCCCGCCTCGTGCGCCGTCGCGATGCCGGTCAGCCCGCCCATGCTGGCGCCGATCAACACCACCGGACCGCCGATCTGGTACACCACCGACAGCGTGTCGGCGGCCAGCGCCTCGACCGTGTAGGTGGCCGTGGGCGAACGGTCGCTGTCGCCGTGGCCGCGGCTGTCGAGCGCGATCACGCGGTAACCCGCCGCCGCGAGGGCCTGGCCGGTGCCCTTCCACGAGTGCCGGTTCTGCCCGCCGCCGTGCAGCATCAGGATGGCGGGCCTGCCGGTGTCGCTCGGGGCGTCGGCGTTCCACTCGTCGGCCACCAGCCGCAGGTCGTCGACCCCGCGGAACGTCGTGAAGCGGGGGCTGCTGGCATCGGTCACGGGCATCCTCCGAGGGCGTTGGGCGACGGCATCGTTGCCGACCCGTCCTGCACGTTACCCAGGCAGCACCGCCGCCCCGCACCAGCCCCGATGACTTTCACGCCCCGCCGCGGTCTGACGTACATGCCCATCATCACGCCATGCCTGTGGTTCGACGGCACCCTCGAAGCCGCCGCACGGTTCTACACCTCGGTGTTCCCCAACTCCTCCGTCGAGACGATGCACGTCGACACCGGCGCCGGTCACGGCAACCCCGGCGGCGTCCTCTACGGCAGCTTCGTGCTCGACGGGCGCCGGTTCCTCGGCATCAACGGAGGTCCGGCGTTCCCGTTCACCGAGGCCGTCTCCTTCGAGATCCGGTGCGCCGACCAGGCGGAGGTGGACTACTACTGGGACGCGCTGCTCGACGGCGGCCAGGAGTCGCAGTGCGGGTGGCTCAAGGACCAGTTCGGCCTCAGCTGGCAGGTGGTCCCCACCCGGCTCTACGAGCTGATCGAAGGGCCCGATCCGGCGGTGGCCAAGGCCGTCACCGCCGCGATGCTGACGATGCGCAAGATCGACGTCGCCGACCTGGAACGCGCCGCCGCCGACGCCTGACGGTCGGGCGGTGCGCCTCGGCGACCGCACCCATCCGGGCACGTACGTTGGACGCGGCGGTTCGGGGTTCCCCCGGGACCGCGCTGGTCTGCGAGTGCGACGGAGGAGCGAAGATGGCAGACGACGCTGCCGACCCCGGTGGAGCCCAGGACGTGGCGCCGGCGGGTCCGGTCGACGGCGCGGTCACCCCACCTCCGGCCGTCGACCCCTTCGCCCCCGCCGAGGGATCGCACGTCCGGCTGGCGCTCGTCGCGGGGTTGGTGGCGGTCCTCGTCATGGTGGGCGTGACCTGCTGGCTGGGGTTCGGTGCGCTCGCGTCGCAGCGGGCCGACGAGCAGCGCGCGGAGTTCCTGCGGGTGGGCCGCCAGGGCGCCGTCGACCTCACGACCATCGACTACACTCGCGTCGACGACGACGTCCAGCGCATCCTGGATTCGGCCACCGGCCCGTTCCTTGCCGACTTCCAGCAGCGTGCGGTGTCGTTCGCCGACGTGGTCAAGCGGGTCAGGTCCAAGGCGGTCGGCCGCGTCACCGAGGCGGGCATCGACGAGTACTCGCCGATCGGGGCCACCGTGCTGGTGGCGGTCACCGTCGACACCACGATCGAGGGCCAGCCGCCGCAACCGCGCCGCGCGTGGCGCATGCGCATCGCCGTCGAACGCGACCCGGAGGGCGCCGTCAAGGTGTCGAACGTGGAGTTCGTGGCATGACCGAGGAGACCACGGCCGAGGTCGGCGCGGAAGGCGTTGCCGCGCAATCGGATGACCTGCGCCTGGTGCGTGTGTGCGCCTACTGGGTGGTGCCGGCGGTGCTGCTGGTGCTGTGCGTGGCGGCCGGCTTCCTCAAGTACGTCGACGACTCGGCCACCACCGACGACACCGTGCGCGTCGAATCGGTGCGCGCGGCCAAGGACGGCGCCATCGCGCTGCTGTCCTACGCGCCCGACACCGTCGAGCAGCAGCTCGTCGCCGCGCGGGACCTGTTGACCGGTGAGTTCCGGCGGTCCTACACCACGCTCACCGACGACGTCGTGATCCCCGGGGCCCAACAGAAGCGCATCTCGGCGGTGGCCACGGTGCCCGCCGCGGCGTCGGTGGTCGCCGAACCGGACCACGCCGTGGTGCTGGTGTTCGTCAACCAGACCGTCGCCATCGGGACCAACCCACCGACCGACACCCCGTCGTCGATCCGGGTGACGCTGGACCGCGTCGACGGCGACTGGCTGATATCCGGATTCGACCCCGTCTGAGCGGAGAGCCGTGAACGAACCCCGCACCGTCACCGTCGCCGGCGGCTCCGACGTCGACCTCGTGGCCCAGGTCTGGGGTGCCGACGACGCCCCGATGGCCCTGTGCCTGCACGGTTTTCCCGACACCGCCCACGGCTGGCGCAAGGTCGCCCCGCTGCTGGCGGCCGCCGGGTACCGGGTGGTGGCCCCCTTCCAGCGCGGGTACGCCCCGTCCGGGTTGGCCGCCGACGGCAGCTACCACGTGGGCGCCCTGATGAGCGACGCCCTGCGGGTGCGCGACGCGCTGGGCACCGGTGACCGCGACGTGGTGATCGGCCACGACTGGGGCGCCATCGCGGGGGCCGGGTTGGCCGCCCTGCCGGAGACGCCGTTCCGCAGGGCCGTGATCATGTCGGTGCCGCCCGCGGCGTCGTTCCGGCCCATGCGCGGCGTGCCCGACGCCGGTCGGCTGCTGGCCCGGCTGCCGCGCCAGCTGATGCGCAGCTGGTACATCGCCTACAACCAATTGCCCTGGCTGCCCGACCATTCCGCGAGCTGGTTGATCCCGTGGCTGTGGCGGCAATGGTCGCCGGGCTACGACGCTGCCGCCGACGTCGAGCGGGTACGTGCCGCCATCGGGGCACCCGCCCACTGGCGGGCCGCGCTGGCCTACTACCGCCAGACCATGCGGGGCAGCAGGCCGCCGCAGCGCTACGCCGCCCTGCACGGCCACTGGCTGTCGGCGCCGGTGGTGCCGGTGCTCTACCTGCACGGCGCCGACGACGGGTGCGCGTCACCCGACTACGCGCACTGGGTGCGGCGCATCCTGCCCGACGGCAGCGCCGTCGAGATCGTGGCGGGCGCCGGGCACTTCCTGCAGCTCGAACGCCCCGACGAGGTCGCGGATGCCATCGTGGCCTTCCTCGCTCAGCCGTGATTCGTGGAGTTTCCGTCGCGCTGAGCGCGACGTAAACTCCACGAATCGCTAGGTGTAGACCACCAGCTGGAGTTCGGGCGCATCCGAGGGCCGCAGCTGGTGATGCTCGTAGCGCACGGTGCCCAGCTCGGGGTGATGGAACACGCGCTCGCGTGACTCGAACCCGCCGATGTCGTGCCGGTCCCAGCCGTCCCGGAACTCCGGGCTCACCTCGGACAGCCGCGCGACCAGGTCCAGCAGCGCGGGATCGCCCAGGCGCGCACCGACTTCGGCGCGGAACTCGGCGAGGAACCGCGTGCTGGTCACCTGCCAGTCGTCGAGCAACTCGCGCACGAACGGATCGGTGAACACCAGCCACAGCAGGTTGCGGTGGTGTGCCGGCGTGGTGGCCACCGGCGGATACAGCCGTTGGTAGGCGGCGTTCCAGCCGGCGATGCCCCACGCCGGGGTGAGCGCGTAGGCGGGATTGTCCCCGATGGCGTCCAGCAGCCGCTGTACGTGCGCGGGCACCTCGGTGACGTCGTCGGGCGACGCCGGGGACACGGGCGCGAACCCGGCGAGCGCCAGCACGTAGCGGTGCTGCGCGACGCCGAGCCGCAGCGTCCGGCTGACGGCGTCCAGGACCTGGCGTGAGGGATTGATGTCGCGGCCCTGCTCCAGCCACGTGTACCAGGTGACGCTCACGCCCGAGAGGTAGGACACCTCCTCGCGGCGCAGCCCGACGGTGCGGCCACGGCCGGCGGGCGGCAGCCCGAAGTCGCTGCGCGGCAGGCGTTCGCGACTGGCGCGCAGGAATGCGCCCAGTTCGGCGCGGCGCTCCTCGCTGGTCGGCACCCGACCG
This sequence comes from Mycobacterium sp. DHQP2018-32-09, assembly GCF_058148405.1. Classification (NCBI taxonomy): domain Bacteria; kingdom Bacillati; phylum Actinomycetota; class Actinomycetes; order Mycobacteriales; family Mycobacteriaceae; genus Mycobacterium; species Mycobacterium sp. DHQP2018-32-09. The sequence goes on from NZ_JBYVYK010000052.1 coordinate 6,469, forward strand.
AGCCTAGTGCTCCCACTACTAGTACCCAGGGCGTCTTCCGTGCCCCGCCGTCCGGCCCGACAGTGGACGGCATGACCCCCACGTCGATCCCACTGCGTTCGCGCACCGTCACGCACGGCCGCAACATGGCTGGCGCCCGCGCCCTCCTACGCGCCGCAGGCGTCGCCCGCGAGGACTTCGGCAAGCCGATCGTCGCGATCGCCAACAGCTTCACCGAGTTCGTCCCCGGCCACACCCACCTGCAGCCGGTGGGCCGCATCGTGTCCGCCGCCGTCAGCGCCGCGGGTGGCATCCCACGCGAGTTCAACACCATCGCCGTAGACGACGGCATCGCGATGGGGCACGGCGGCATGCTCTACTCGTTGCCCTCGCGGGACCTGATCGCCGACTCGGTGGAGTACATGGTGCAGGCGCACTGCGCCGACGCGCTGGTGTGCATCTCGAACTGCGACAAGATCACCCCCGGCATGCTGATGGCCGCCCTGCGCATCGACGTGCCCACGGTGTTCGTCTCCGGCGGCCCCATGGAGGGCGGCCGCACGACGCTGGTCGACGGGCGGGTGCGCTCGGGCCTGCACCTCATCGACACCATGTCCGGCGCGGCCGACGCCACCGTCTCCGACGACGACCTGCAGCGCATCGAGGAGACGGCCTGCCCGACGTGCGGGTCGTGCTCGGGCATGTTCACCGCCAACTCGATGAACTGCCTCGTCGAGGCGTTGGGCTTGGCGCTCCCCGGCAACGGCTCGCTGCTGGCCACCCACACCGCGCGGCACGCCCTCTACCAGCGGGCCGGCGCCACCGTCGTCGACCTGGCCCGGCGGTACTACGACGGCGGCGACGCGACCGTGCTGCCGCGCGCCGTCGCCTCGCCCGCCGCGTTCGAGAACGCGATGGCGATGGACGTCGCCATGGGCGGTTCCACCAACACCGTGCTGCATCTGCTGGCCGCTGCGCACGAGGCGGGTGTCGACTTCGACGTCGCCGAGGTCGACGCCATCTCGCGGCGCATCCCATGCCTGTGCAAGGTCGCCCCCAACGGCACCTACCTGATGGAGGACGTGCACCGCGCCGGCGGCATCCCCGCGATCCTCGGCGAACTACACCGTGCCGACCTGCTGCGCCCCACCGTGCACGCCGTTCATGCACCCAGCCTCGACGACTGGCTGGACCGCTGGGACGTGCGCGGCCCGGCCCCCGGTGCCGCGGCCGTCGAGCTGTTCCACGCGGCGCCGGGCGGGCAGCGTAGCGCCACGGCGGGCTCGCAGTCACGGCGGTGGGAGTCCCTCGATCTGGACGCCGCGCACGGCTGCATCCGCGACGTGGCACACGCCCATTCGCCCGACGGCGGATTGGCGATCCTCGCGGGCACCCTCGCACCCGACGGCTGCGTGGTGAAGACCGCGGGCGTCCCCGAGCACCTGCTGACGTTCACCGGGCCCGCGGTGGTCGTCGAATCCCAGGAGGAGGCCGTCGACGCCATTCTGGGCGGGCGCGTCATCCCCGGCGACGTGGTCGTGGTCCGCTACGAGGGGCCGCGCGGCGGTCCCGGCATGCAGGAGATGCTGTACCCGACGTCGTTCCTCAAGGGTCGCGGCCTGGCCGCGGCGTGCGCGCTGGTCACCGACGGCCGGTTCTCCGGCGGCAGTTCCGGGCTGTCGATCGGCCACGTGTCGCCCGAGGCGGCGGCCGGGGGCGCCATCGCGCTGGTGCGCGACGGCGACCCGATCCGCATCGACATCCCCGCGCGCAGCATCACCCTGGAGGTGCCCGACGACGAGTTGGCCAGGCGCCGAGCCGAACTCGACCGCGCGGGCGGATACCGGCCGCGCCACCGCGACCGCCAGGTCTCGGCGGCCCTGCGGGCCTACGCCGCGCTGGCCACGTCGGCCGACCGCGGAGCGGTGCGTGACGTGACCGCACTGGGCGGCTGATCTAATGCCGGGGTGATGCGCTCGGCCGTGCGACCCTTGGCGCCCGTCGACGCCCAGATGGCGTGGATGGGCAGGCGGATGCCCAACGACCAATTCCTGCTCTACGGATTCGACGGTGCGCCAACCGATCTCACCGCGGCGATCGAGACGGTGCTGCAGCGGGCGCGCGGGTCGGCCGACCTGGCGGTGCGCCTCGTCGACCGTGGCCCGCTGCGCTACCCGGCGTGGGCGCCCGCGCACGTCGGACGCGACCGGACCCTCGTGCACCACCTCGCCGATGCCACGTGGGCGGGCTGCCTCGACGCGGTGGTGGCGCTGACGTCCGTGCCCCTCGGCGCCACGCCCTGGCGGCTGCACGTGTTCGCCGACGTGGTGGGGATCCCCGGCGTCACCGGCGCCGGCACCGTGGCCGTCGTGCAGATCTCGCATGCGCTGGGCGACGGCACCCGCTCGGCGGCGCTGGCGGCCACGCTGTTCGGGCGCCCGGGCGTGCCGCCGCAGCCCACCTACCCGCCGCGGTACCCGTTCGCCCTGCCGATCCGTGCCGCGCGGGCCTCACGGGACCACCGGCAGCTGGTGCGCGACGAGGCCGCGGGCCGGTTGCCGCCGCCCGCCGCGTCGTGCCCGGTGCTGCGCACCAACGGGCCGCCGACGGGTGCGCGCGTCATCCGGACGCTGACCCGGCGCCGCGCCGACGTGGGTCCGGGCACCGTCACCGTCGCGGTGCTGACGGCGGTGTCGGAGGCGCTGGCCGGGCATCTGCGTGACCTCGGCGACGACCCCTCGCACCTGACCGCCGAGGTGCCCATGGCCAAGCGCGGCCCGCGACTGGCCAACAACCACTTCGGCAACGTGGGCGTGGCCCTGCATCCGGACGTACCGCGGGCCGAGCGCGCGGCGCTCATCGCGGCCCAGCTCGCCGAGCGCAGGCGCCGCGCCGACCATCCGGCCCACCGCAGCGCGGCCATCGCCACCGCCTCGGTGCCCGCGGGACTGCTGCGCTGGGGCATCTCGCGGTTCGACCTCGACGCGCGGTCGGCGACCGCGACCGGGAACACCGTGGTCTCCAGCGTCTACCGCGGGCCCGCAGACCTCGAGTTCGGCGGCGCCTCGGTCACCGTCACCAGCAGCTTCCCGCAGCTGTCGCCGATGATGGCGTTGGCGCACGGCGTCCACGGCATCGGCGACACCGTCGCCGTCAGCGTGCACGCGGCCGAGTCGGCGCTCGGGGGAGCCGACGGCGTCGCGGCGTACGTCGACCGCCTGACCGCCGCCCTGTAGCCGTCGACACCGCGGGGAAACCGCGCCACCGGACTAGAACACGTTCTAATCTGTCCGGCATGGGCTTCTTCACACAGGACGCGCCCGTCGTCGACTACGAGCAGTGGAGCAAGGGCACGCGCGCCGAACGCATCGTCCCCATGGCGCGGCACTGGGCCGAGGTCGGCTTCGGCACCCCGGTGGTGCTGCATCTCTTCTACGTCGTCAAGATCGCGCTGTACGTGCTGGTGGCGTGGGTGGTGGTGCTGGGCACGGCGGGCATCGACGGCTTCACGAACGTGGCGCAGTGGTACCACGAACCGATCGTGTACCAGAAGGTCGTCCTCTACACGATGCTGTTCGAGATCGTCGGCCTGGGCTGCGGGTTCGGCCCGCTGAACAACCGGTTCTTCCCGCCCATGGGGTCCATCCTGTACTGGCTGCGGCCGAAGACCATTCGTCTGCCTCCGTGGCCCGGCCGGGTGCCGTTCACCCGCGGCGACACCCGCACCCCGGTGGACGTGCTGCTCTACGGCGCGCTGCTCGTCATGCTGGTCGTGGCATTGGCCTCCGACGGCACCGGCCCGATCCCCGCCCTCGGCAGCGACGTCGGCGTCCTGCCCGTGTGGCAGACCGCCGCCATCGTGGGACTGCTGATCCTGGCGGGCCTGCGCGACAAGGTGCTGTTCCTGGCCGCCCGCGGCGAGGTCTACGGCTCGCTGGCGGTGTGCTTCCTGTTCAGTGGCGCCGACATCGTCATCGCCGCCAAGCTGGTGTGCCTGGTCATCTGGATGGGCGCGGCCACCTCGAAGCTCAACAAGCACTTCCCGTTCGTCATCTCCACCATGATGAGCAACAACCCGGTGATCCGGCCGCGCTGGATCAAGCGCAAGTTCTTCGAGCGGTTCCCCGACGACCTGCGGCCCGGGCGGGCGTCGCGCTGGCTCGCGCACTTCTCCACCGCCATCGAGATGCTGGTGCCCCTGGTCCTGCTGTTCTCGCACGGCGGCTGGCCGACCTACGTCGCGGCGTTCGTCATGCTGTGCTTCCACTTCGGCATCCTCTCGGCCATCCCCATGGGGGTACCGCTGGAGTGGAACGTGTTCATGATGTTCAGCGTCCTGGCCCTGTTCCTCGGCAACGCGGGCATCGGGCTCGGCGATCTCACCAGCCCGTGGCCCGTGGTGCTGTTCCTTGCGGTCGCAGGCACCGTCGCCGTGGGAAACCTGTTCCCGCGCAAGGTGTCCTTCCTGCCCGGCATGCGCTACTACGCGGGCAACTGGGACACCTCGCTGTGGTGCGTCGCGCCGTCCGCCGCGGAGAAGATCGAACGCGGCGTGGTGTCGATCGCCAGCATGCCTGCCGCGCAGATGGAGCGGTACTACGGCAGCAAGGAGACCGCGGAGATGTACCTCTACATGGGGTACGCGTTCCGCTCGTTCAACACCCACGGCCGCGCGCTGTTCACCCTCGCCCACCGCGCGATGGCGGGCCGCGACGAAGCGCAGTACGTGCTCACCGACGGCGAACGCATCGTGTCCACCGCCATCGGATGGAACTTCGGCGACGGGCACATGAGCAACGAACAGCTCGTCGCCGCCCTGCAGCGGCGGTGCCACTTCGAACCCGGCGAGGTCCGCATCGTGATGCTCGACGCGCAACCCATCCACCGGCAGCGGCAGGAGTACCGCCTCGTCGACGCCGCGACGGGGGAGTTCGAGCGCGGGTGGGTCGACGTCGCCGACATGGTGACGCGGCAGCCGTGGGACGACACCGTGCCCGTGCACGTCACGGGCTCTACGTCGTCTGGTCGGGGGTGATCCGCGCGCTCATCACCGCACCTGGTCGCGGGTGATCCGCACGCTCCTCACCCCACCTGGTCGGGGGTGATCCGCACGCTCCTCACCCCATCACATCCCGGACCTTGACGTCCTCCAGCCCCTGCAACAACATGGTCCGCGCCACGTCGAGATGCTTGCGCCAGTGCCCCTCCGCCGCGGCGGCGTCCCCGGCGCGCAGCAGCGTCATGAGCCGCCGGTAGGAGCGGAGCAGCTTGTCGTAATCGGTCTTGGAGACCTCGTAGCGCTCCTTCATCGCGAACGCGGTGTGGCGCACGGTGATCTCGTGCAGCATCCCGGAGATGATGGTCAGCGTGGCGTTGTCCGACAGCTCGACCATGCGGCGATGGAACTCGCCGGTGGCCTCGGCCAGCTTGTCCGATTGCCAGCCTGCGGGCACGTCCTCGCTCAGCATGCGGTCCAGCTCGTCGAAGGCCTCGGCGTCACCGGACTCGGCCAGCAGCCGCGCCGCCATGGGCTCGATGCCGGAACGGGCCGCCATCACGTCGGCGATGGTGGCGCCGGACAGCTCCAGCAGCAGGCCCGCGGGCCGCGCCACGATCTCCGGGCCGGGGACCCGCACACGCGCGCCGGTGCGGGACCCGCGGCGCACCTCGACCAGCCGCTCCGACTCCAGGACGCGCACGGCCTCGCGCAGCGTGGGCCTGCTGACACCGAAGTGCGCCATCAGCTCGGCCTCGTTGGGCAGGAAGTCGCCATCCTTGAGCTGGCCGTCGACCACCATGCGGCGTAGGGTTCCGGCGACCAGTTCGGCCGTCTTCGGGGAGCGGACGGGGGACCCAGTCAACGGCGTCACGCTGTCGGAGCCGATCATCGGTGCCAGTGGGGTAGTGCGGGCCAACGGGTGTCTCTCCTGGGTACTGCGCCAGCTGACAGCCAGCTAGTCAACTCAGTAAACCATGTCGACACCCCCGGGGCGGCGTTCGCGCCCCGCGCGCGACCTGACCAACCAGTAGGTTGACCTAGTAAACCTACTCATTTACCTTCGGATGTGATCCACCGTGATCCCCAGGGTGCTCCCGCGCCGTCACTTCGAAGGAGAAGTCACATGGCTGAAGCCGTCATCGTCGAGGCCGTCCGGTCTCCCGTCGGAAAGCGCAACGGGGGCCTGTCCGGCGTCCACGCCGGCGAGCTGTCGGCGCAGGTGCTCAACGGGCTGGTGGAGCGCGCCGGCGTCGACCCCGCCCTCGTCGAGGACGTGATCTGGGGCTGCGTCATGCAGGCCGGCGAGCAGGCGCTCGACATCGCCCGCACCGCGGTGCTCGCCGCGGGCTGGCCGGAGACCGTTCCCGGCGTCACCGTGGATCGCCAGTGCGGCTCCAGCCAGCAGTCCGTGCACTTCGCCGCCGCAGGCGTGGTCGCCGGGCACTACGACGTGGTGGTCGCAGGCGGCGTCGAATCCATGTCGCGCACCCCCATGGGGTCCTCGCTGGCCAACGGCGGCCACCCCTACCCCGAGTCGTTCCGCGCACGCTACACCCAGACGCCCAACCAGGGCATCGGCGCCGAGATGATCGCCGAACAGTGGGGCTTCGACCGCACGGCGCTGGACCAGTACTCCCTCGACTCGCACGAGAAGGCCGCCGCCGCACAGGATTCCGGCGCCTTCGACGATCAGATCGTGGGCATCCAGGTCAAGGACGAGGACGGCAACTCCAGCGTGGTCCTCAAGGACGAGGGCATCCGTCGCGGCACGCCCATGGAGAAGATGGCCGCGCTCAAGCCCGCCTTCCGCGAGGACGGCGTGATCCACGCCGGCAACTCCAGCCAGATCTCCGACGGGTCGGCGGCGCTGCTGTTCATGTCGGCCGAGAAGGCGAAGTCGCTGGGGCTCAAGCCCCTTGCCCGCGTGCACACCGCCGTGCTCGCCGGTGCCGACCCCGTCATCATGCTCACCGCGCCCATCCCGGCCACGCAGAAGGCCATCAAGCGATCGGGTCTGAGCCTCTCCGACATCGGGGTGTTCGAGGTCAACGAGGCGTTCGCCCCGGTGCCCATGGCGTGGCTGGCCGACATCGGCGCCGACGAGAAGCGGCTCAACCCCAACGGCGGCGCCATCGCCCTGGGTCACCCCCTCGGCGGCTCCGGCGCCCGCATCATGACCACCATGCTCTACCACATGCGCGACAACGGAATTCAGTACGGCCTGCAGACCATGTGCGAAGGTGGCGGCCAGGCCAACGCGACCATCCTCGAGCTGCTGTGAGCACCACCGACAACGCCGCCCCGGGCGCACTCACCGAACGCCGCGGCAACGTCCTGCTGGTCACGATCAACCGGCCGGAGGCGCGCAACGCGGTCAACGCCGCGGTGAGCGAGGCGCTGGGCAATGCGCTGCACGAGGCGCAGCACGACGCCGAGGTACGTGCCGTCGTGGTCACCGGTGCCGGTCAAACCTTCTGTGCCGGAGCCGATCTCAAGGCCATCTTCCGCCGCGAGAACATCTTTCACCCCGAACACCCGGAGTGGGGCTTCGCCGGTTACGTCCAGCACGTCATCGACAAGCCGGTGATCGCGGCCGTCAACGGCACCGCGCTGGGCGGTGGCACCGAGATCGCGCTGGCGTCGGACCTCGTGGTGATCGAAGAGCGCACCACGCTGGGTCTGCCCGAGGTCAAGCGCGGGCTCATCGCCGGCGCGGGCGGGGTCTTCCGGATCGTCGACCAGTTGCCCCGCAAGGTGGCGATGGAACTGATCCTCACCGGCGAACCCATGTCCTCGGCCGACGCGCTGCGCTGGGGTCTGGTCAACCAGGTGGCACCCGACGGCACCGTCGTCGACGCCGCGCTGGCCCTGGCCGAACGGATCACCGTCAACGCCCCGCTGGCGGTGTGGGCGAGCAAGCGCGTCGCCCGCGGCGTCGACGAGGGCAGCGTCCCGGCCGAGCAGGCGGGCTGGGATCGCACCGTCCGGGAGATGGGTGCCGTGCTGCGCTCCGAGGACGCCAAGGAAGGACCGCTGGCCTTCGCCGAGAAGCGTCAGCCGGTGTGGAAAGCCAAGTAGGAGAACGAACGTGAAGCGACTGGTCTTCGAGGAAGAACACGAACAGCTGCGCCAGACCGCCCGGCAGTTCATCGAGAAGGAATGCGTCCCCTACGCCGAGAAGTGGGCAGCCGACAAGATCGTCGACCGCGACGCCTACGTCGCGGCCGGGAAGTACGGCCTCATCGGGTTCAACATGCCCGAGAAGTTCGGCGGCGGAGGCGTCGACGACTTCCGGTTCAACGCCGTGATCGTCGAGGAGTTCGCCCGATACGGCGGGCCCACGCCCGGGGTCAGCCTGCAGAACGACATCGTCGGGCCGTACTTCGTCAACCTGGCCAACGAGGAGCAGCAGGCGCGCTGGCTGCCGGGCTACGTCACCGGTGAACTGATCGGCGCGGTGGCGATGAGCGAACCGGGCGCGGGCAGCGACCTGGCCGGCATCAAGACCTCGGCGGTGCGCGACGGCGACGATTGGATCCTCAACGGCTCCAAGACATTCATCTCGGCGGGCATCAACTCCGACCTGGTGGTCGTGGTGGCCCGCACCAACCCCGACGCCGGTCACAAGGGCTTCTCGCTGCTGGTCGTCGAGCGCGGCATGGCGGGCTTCGAACGCGGTCGCAAGCTCGACAAGATGGGGCAGCACTTCGCCGACACCGCCGAACTGCACTTCGACAACGTCCGGGTGCCCGGGGCCAACCTGCTCGGTGAGGAGAACAAGGGCTTCTATCACCTCATGGCCAACCTGCCCTCGGAGCGGTTGTCCATCGCGATCTCCGCGGTCGCGGGCGCGCGGGCCACGTTCGACGAGACCCTGCAGTACGTCAAGGACCGCAAGGCATTCGGGCAGCCCATCGGCAGCTTCCAGAACAGCCGCTTCACCATGGCCGAACTGGACACCGAACTCGAGATCGCCGAGCAGTACATCGACCGTTGCCTGCGCGCCGAGATCGACGGCGAGCTGACCGCCGTGCAGGCCTCCAAGGCGAAGTGGTGGTGCACCGAACTGCACAAGCGCGTCGTCGACGCCTGCCTGCAGTTGCACGGCGGCTACGGCTACATGAACGAGTACAAGGTGGCGCGCGACTACGTCGACGTCCGCATCTCCACGATCTACGGCGGCACCACCGAGATCATGAAGGAGATCATCGGCCGGGACTTGGGCCTGTAGGCGGGATTTCGGCGCGCTTTCGTTCGCCAGGCGAACGAAAGCGCGCCGAAATCACGAAAAGCGGCTCGGGACGACGAGGTCCCGAGCCGCTTCTTCGTGGGTGCGACTAGCCGGCGGGCGTCGGCGTCGGCGAGGGCGACGACGTGGTCGGCGCGGGCTTGCCGGTGTTGCTGAACGACGTCTGCGGGGTGACGGGCTCCGGCGGCGAGGCCGGATCGAGCACCGTGTCGAGGATGTAGATGCGCGCGTCCTTGGTCTGGATGCCGCCGCACAGCACCTTGGCGGTGTCGTTGACCTTGATGTCACCGTCCTTGCCGGTGATCTTGACCTCTTCGCCCTGCTGCGTGGGCCGCTGCCCGGCGACGTCGGCGGGGCCGAGCAGGCCGAGGAAGACGTGGTAATAGTCCAGCTTGGTCAGCGCCGCGGGATCGCTCTTGAGCGTCTCCAGCTGGGCCGGATCGAGCTTGGCGAACGCCGCGTTGTTGGGGGCCAGCACCACGTAGGGGCCGTTCTCCAGCACCGGCACGATGTTGACTGCCGGGTTCAGCCCGCCGTTGATGGCCGAGGTGAACGTGCTCAGCGACGGGATGGCGGCCAGCGCCTGCCCGACGGGCATCTTCGACAGTGCTTCCTTGGTGACGCCGGCGGGGGCCAGCTCGGCCCGCACCGGATCGCAGTCGCCCTGCCAGTCCGACAGCGGAGTGGTGGGCGTGGGGGTGGGGCTGGGCTCGGCCTGGGCGGTGATCGCCAACGGCACCGACACGGCGAGTGCTGCGATGGCGGCGGTCATTCCCAGTGTCTTGCTGGTACGAGTCTTCACGTTGGTGCTCCTTGGGTCGTGCAGTCGCGTCATCGGATCGATGTGGGGGCGACGTGCTGCATCCCCCGACGCGTCGCCTCCCGAGATGGTATGTGGGCAGCCGAAGCGATCGGAAATCGCAGTGAGCTGGGCCACAGCCACCGGCCGCGCGCCGGCCGCGCAGGGCACGTGACGTTCACCACCGTGGCCTGCCTACGATTCCGGCATGGCTCAACCGCTCATCATCGCCATCGGCGACCACGCACCCCGTCTCCACGACGAATCCTGGGCGGCGCCCAACGCGTCGCTGATCGGTCAGGTGTCGCTCGCGGCCAAGGCCAGCGTCTGGTACGGCGCCACGCTGCGCGCGGAGTTCGAGCCCATCGAGATCGGCGAGGGCAGCAACCTGCAGGACGGCGTCACCGTGCACGTCGACCTGGGCTTCCCGGCCCGCATCGGCGCAGGTGTGAGCGTCGGGCACAACGCGGTGCTGCACGGGTGCACCGTCGAGGACGACTGCCTGATCGGCATGGGCGCGGTGGTGCTCAACGGCGCCGTCGTCGGGGCCGGGTCACTGGTGGCGGCCGGGGCCGTCATCCCGCAGGGCGCGGTGATCCCGCCGCGGTCGCTGGTGGCCGGCGTCCCCGGCAAGGTGCGTCGCGAACTCGGCGACGACGACGTCGACCGCAACAAGCTCAAAGCGGCCGGCTACGTGCACCTGTCCGAACTTCACCGGGGCGCGATCGGATAGCCGCACCGTGGGTACAACCCTACGGTGAACAGCATGCGGATCATGGTCACCGGCGCCACGGGCTACGTCGGGTCGCGCCTCGTCACCGAGTTGTTGGAACGGGGCCACCAGGTCACCGTCGCCAGCCGCAACCTCGAACGGCTGGGGCGGTTCGGCTGGATCGACGACGTGACCGCGGTCTACCTCGACGCCGGGGACCCGGAGGCGGTCGCCAGCGCGCTGCACTGCGCTGGGCCCGTCGACGTCCTCTACTACCTGGTGCACGGCATCGGGCAGCCCGACTTCCGCGAGTCCGACAACCGGGCTGCCGCCAACGTCGGGGAGGCCGCCAAGGCGGCCGGGGTGGGCCGCATCGTCTACCTCGGTGGCTTCGTCCCCGACGACGGCAAGCTGTCCGACCACCTGGCGGGGCGTGCCGAGGTCGCCGAGGCGTTGACCGTCGACGGCGGCGCCGACGTCGTCTGGTTGGGCGCGGCCATCATCCTCGGTGCGGGGTCGACGTCGTTCGAGATGCTGCGTTACGTCAGCGACCGGTTCCTGGTGTTGCCCATGCCGGAGTGGGCGGCCAACCCCATCGACCCGATCTCCATCAGCGACGTCCTGCACTACCTGGCCGAGGCGGCCGACGCGGAGCGGGTGCCTGCCGGGTCCTACGACATCGCGGGCCCGGACCGCACGACCTACGGCGAACTGCTGCAGACCTACGCGCGCATCGCGGGGGAGTGGCGGGCGTCGCTGCCGGTGCGCGGCATCGACACCAAGCTGGTGTCCTGGGTGACCGGGATGATCCTGCCGGTCCCCGGCGGGCTGGCGTCGGATCTCGTCGAGTCGCTGGATCATCCGATGAACGCCACGCACGCCGGGCTACGCGACCTGGTGCCCGAACCCCCCGACGTCGGCATCGAGGACGCGATGCGGCGGGCGCTGACCACCACCCGGGCGCTGCCGGTGAACGAGCTGACCGACGTGCACCACCTCGCCGACACCGACCCGCAGTGGGCGGGCGGCGACGTGCGTCGCATCCGCCGGATCGCCGCGGCCCTGACGCCCGGGTTCGCCCGGCCGGCGCTCGGCCTGCTGGGCATCGTCCCGCGACCCGTCGCGGGAGCGGTCCGTACCGGCCTCGACCACGTGATCGGACTGGTGCCGAAGAGCAAGACCGCATGAACATCTTCGGCGAGTTCGGTTCGATCGTCGGCTCCCGTGCGGAGCCGCGCGAGGAGGCGGCGAGCACGGTCCGCTACCGGCGCATCGCGGTGGTGGTGGTGCTCGTCGTCGGCGCGGTGCTGCTGGGTTACTCGCTGACCCGGCAGCCCGGCGACACGTCGTTCTACTGGCTCACGCTGGGGCTGGCGGCGGTGTGGGCGGTGGGCGCCCGCTTGTCGGGGCCGCTGCACCTCGGCCGCGTCCGGTTCCGTGACCACAGCAAGCGGCCGTTGATCACCGGAACCGTGATCGGCATCGTGCTGGGCGCCATCTTCATCGTCGGCGGTCTGATCGCGCGCCAGATCCCGCCGGTGCGTGACTACATCGTGCAGGTGCTGGCGTACACCAACTACGGTTCGCTGCCGCTGCTGGTGTTCATCACGCTGATCAACGGATTGGCCGAGGAACTGTTCTTCCGCGGTGCGCTCTACAGCGCGCTGGGTAGGTTCCGGCCGGTGTTGATCTCGACGCTGGTGTACGCGGTCGCGGTGTCGGCGGCGGGCAACCCGATGCTGGGGTTCGCGGGGCTGATCCTGGGCTTCGTCTGCGCCTACGAGCGCCGGATGACCGGCGGGGTCCTGGCGCCGATGCTGACCCACTTCTTCTGGGGTCTGGTGATGGTGCTGGCGCTGCCGCCGCTCTTCGGGGTCTGATCCGAAGTCATGCGGCCCGATCTCCGCCGCGGTCGCACGCTCGCGGTCAGTGCAGCGGGTGCGCCACCTCGTCGTGCGGCATGCGCGCGGCGACGTAGGCGGCCAACGCCAGCACCGGGGGCAGCAGCGCCGCCGTCGCGAAGATGACCTCCATGCCGACGACCTTCGACAGTGGTCCCACGATCGCGAACGACACCGGCATGAACGCCAGGGACACGAAGAAGTCGAGGCTCGACACCCGGCCCAGCATCTCCCCGGGCACACGACGCTGTAGCAGCGTGCCCCAGATGACCATGCCCGCACCGTCGGTGACGCCGATGACGAACGTTGCCGCAGCCATCAATGGGAACGACGAGGTGACACCGACCACGACCAGTGGCACCGAACCCACGCCCCACGTCGCCATCATCACCGTCAGGTAGCGCCGCGGCATGCGCAGCGACGAGACCGTCAGCGCGCCGAGCGCACTGCCGATTCCGAAGCACGCCAGGATGAATCCGTACGCGCGGGCGCCGTCGGCGAACCGGTCCTTGGCGATGAACGGCAGCAGTACCTCGATGGGTCCCAGCACCAGCAGCACGAACATGCTCGCGTAGAGCAGCGTCCACGACAGCCACGGGGTGCGCACCATGAACGCGAAGCCCTGCCGCAGATCCCGCAGCACGTGCGGACGTTCGGTGTCGACGGGCGTGACCCGCGCCGGGCGCGTCGCCAGCAGCAGCACGAAACCGCTCGTGAACAGTGCTGCCACGACCCACGTTCCGACGACGGGTACCGTCGCGCCGACCAACAGACCCGCCACGGCGGGACCCACGGCGCGCTGGAAGACCGGGCGCACCACACCCTCGACGCCGTTGGCGGCCAGCAGGTGGTCGACGGGCAGGATGGTCGGCAGCAGCGCGCTGTAGGCGGGGAAGAAGAACGCCGCCGCGATGCCCAGGATGGCCGCGGCCACGGCGAGATGCCAGATGTGCAGTGCCCCAACCGAACCCAGGACGGCCACGGCCGTGACGGTGGCGACGTTGACCGCCTCGACGACGATGATGATGCCGCGGCGGTCCACCCGGTCGGCGGCGATGCCGCCCACCAGGATGAAGGCCACCAGGCCGACGCCCATGCTCGCGGCCACCAGGGACAGCGCGGCGGGATCGGCGTCCAGGGCGATCACCTGCAGCGCCATCACCACCGCCCACATGCCCTCGGCGAAGATGGACAGCGACACGGCCGCGATGAGCAGCCGGTACTCCCGGAAGCGGAACGGGGCGAGCACGCGCCAGCCGCCGGGACGTACCGGCGGCGCCTCGAATTGCGTACTCACGCAATCGATGGTCGCGTACCGACCAGGGCCGCGTCGAGCGAATTTCGGGCGGGCCCCGTGCCCGGCGCTACCGGCCGAACCCCGGCGAACCCCGGCGAACCCCCGGCGAACCCCCGGCGAACCCCTAGGTGATGGTGACGCCGCCGTCGACGACGATGGTCTGCCCGGTGACGTAGCCACCGGCGTCGGACGCCAGCCACACCAGCGTGGCGGCCAGTTCGCGCGGGTCACCGACCCGGCCCAACACCATGCGGTGCGCCAGGCTCTCGAGGTAACCGGGCTGGTATTCGTCGGTCATCTCGCTGATGAAGAAGCCGGGGGCGATGGCGTTGACGCGAATGCCCTTGCGGGTGCCCCACTGCTGCGCCAGGTCGCGGGTGAGCCCGGAGATCGCGGCCTTGCTGGCGCTGTAGGCGGCCTGCGGCAACCCGGCCGTCGTGATGCCGAGGATGCTGGCGATGTTGACGATGGCGCTGCCGGGCTGCATGACGCGTCCGCAGGCCTGCGCGGCCCAGTAGGAGCCATTGAGGTTGACGTCGATGACGTTGCGGAACTGCTCGGGCGTCTCGCGCGTGGCGGGCACCGCGGTGCCGACGCCGGCGTTGTTGACCAGGACGTCGACGCGGCCGAACTCGGCCATGGCCTGCTCGACCATGGCGTCGACCTGTTCGGGGACCGCGACGTCGGCGGTGACGGCGAGTGCGCGCCGGCCGGCCGCCTTCACCAGATCCGCGGTGGCAGAGAGCCGGTCGGTGCGCCGGGCGGCCAGGACGACGTCGGCCCCGGCTTCGGCGCAGGCCTGGGCGAACGAGACGCCGAGCCCCGACGAGGCGCCCGTGACGATGACGACCTTGTCGTCGAGGCGGAATGAGTCCAGCACCGTCACGTGTGTCTCCCTGATGTCCTAGTGGTCGGTGAACGTCGGCGGGCGCCGCTGCTGGAAGGCCTTGGCGCCCTCGCGGAAGTCCGCGGCCGCCAGCAGCTCCAGCTGGCCTGCCGTCTCGAACTCTAGTGCGTCGCCGAGTCCGCTCAGCGTGGCGGCGTTGATGGCCTGCTTGGTCTTGCGCAGTGCGACCGCGGGGCCGGACGTCAGCGTCGCGAGCACCTCGGCGACCCCCGCGTCGAACGCGTCGGGGGAGTAGACGGCGCTCACCAGGCCGGCGGCCAGGGCCTCGCTCGCGGGCAGGCGTTCGGCGAGCAGTGCCATCCGCATGGCGCGGGCCCGCCCGATCGACGCCGCGACCAGAGCCGACGCGCCGCCGTCGGGCATCAGCCCAATCTTGGTGAACGCCAGCAGGAAATAGGCATTCTCGGAGGCCAGGACGATGTCGGCGGCCAGTGCCAGGGACACGCCGACGCCTGCGGTGGGGCCGTGTACCACCGACACCACCGGTTTGGGCAGGTCGACGATCGCGGTCACGACGCGGTTGGCCGCCGCGAGTACGTCTTCGGGCCCGCCGACGACGTCGGGGCCGTCCTCGCCGATGTCGGCACCCGAGCTGAACCCGCGGCCCGTCCCGCCGAGGCGGACCACGCGCACCTCGGGGTCGGCCGCGGCCCGTGTCAGGGCGCCCTCGATGGTGGTGAGCATGGCCTCGTTGAGGGCGTTGAGACGGTCGGGGCGGTTGAGCGTCAACGACAGCACGCCGCCGTCGAGCGACACCGCGAGGTCGTCGATGCCCTGGTAATGGACCTGGGATGTCATGTGCCTGGCCTCGGGTCGGGCGAGCCCTGGGCCCGCGGCGGATCGACTTGGTTATACAAGTAAGCTTTGTCGGCGGTCAACCCAGGACTACCGATGGAGATTGCAATGGCGGGACCACTTCAGGGTTTGCGAGTCGTCGAATTGGCCGGTATCGGCCCCGGGCCGCACGCGGCGATGATCCTCGGGGATCTGGGCGCCGACGTGGTGCGCATCGAGCGGCCGCGCAAGGCGCCGGGTGTGCCTGCGCCCAGCCGGGATTCGATGTTGCGCAACCGGCGGTCGGTGACCGCCGACCTGAAGAGCCCCGAGGGCAGGGACCTGGTGCTGCGGCTGGTCTCGAAGGCCGACGTCCTGATCGAGGGGTACCGGCCGGGGGTCACCGAGCGGCTCGGCCTGGGACCCGAGGATTGTGCGAAGCTCAACGAGCGGCTGGTGTACGCCCGCATGACGGGGTGGGGTCAGGACGGCCCGCGGGCGCTGCAGGCCGGCCACGACATCAACTACATCTCCCTCAACGGGTTGCTGCACGCCGTCGGCCGCAAGGGCGAGCGGCCCGTGCCGCCGCTGAACCTCGCCGGTGACTTCGGTGGCGGGTCGATGTTCCTGCTCGTCGGGATCCTCTCGGCGCTGTGGGAGCGGCAGGCGTCGGGCAAGGGGCAGGTGGTCGACGCGGCGATGGTCGACGGTTCCAGCGTGCTGATGCAGATGATGTGGAGTTTCCGTGCCACCGGCATGTGGAGCGACGAGCGGGGCGCCAACCTGCTCGACACGGGTGCGCCGTACTACGACACCTACGAGACGGCCGACGGGAAGTACGTGGCCGTGGGCGCCATCGAGCCGCAGTTCTATGCGCTGCTGCTGCAGGGGTTGGGGCTGGACCCGGCGACGCTGCCCGAGCAGAACGACATGGCGCGCTGGCCGGAGTTGCGCGAGGCGTTCACGACGGCGTTCGCCGCCCACGACCGCGATCACTGGGCCGGGGTGTTCGACGGCACCGATGCGTGCGTGACGCCGGTGCTGAGCTTCGCCGAGGTGGAGAGCGACCCGCACGTCACCGAGCGGCACACGTTCATCCGTGAGGGTGACCACCTCGAACCCGCGCCGGCGCCGCGGTTCTCGCGTTCGCAGCCGTCGCGGCCGACGCCGCCGGGGGTGCCGGGTGCCGACACCGACGCCGTGCTGGCCGACTGGGTATAGTCCCAACCAACCAGTCGGTCGGCAGAGTGCCGTTCGAAGGAAGGGGAATGATCAGTGCAGATCAAGGACTCGGTAGCGGTGGTCACCGGTGGCGCGTCGGGCCTCGGCCTGGCGACCACCAAGCGACTGCTCGACGCGGGCGCCAGCGTGGTCGTCATCGACCTCAAGGGTGAAGAGGTGGTGGCCGAACTCGGTGATCGCGCCAGGTTCGTCGCCACCGACGTCACCGACGAGGCCGGCGTCGCCAAGGCCCTCGACGTCGCGGAGAGCATGGGTCCGGTGCGCGTCAACGTGAACTGCGCCGGCATCGGCAACGCCATCAAGACGCTGTCCAAGAACGGCCCCTTCCCCCTCGACGGCTTCCGAAAGGTGGTCGAGGTCAACCTGATCGGCACGTTCAACGTGATCCGCCTGGCGGCCGAGCGCATCGCGAAGACCGAACCCCTGGGTGAGGAGCGCGGCGTCATCGTCAACACCGCGTCGGTCGCGGCGTTCGACGGCCAGATCGGTCAGGCGGCCTACTCGGCGTCCAAGGGCGGCGTGGTCGGCATGACGCTGCCGATCGCCCGTGACCTCTCGCGTGAGCTGATCCGCGTGTGCACCATCGCCCCCGGCCTCTTCAAGACCCCGCTGCTGGGGTCGCTGCCCGAGGAGGCCCAGAAGTCGCTGGGTCAGCAGGTACCCCATCCCGCCCGCCTCGGCGACCCCGACGAGTACGGCGCCCTGGCGCTGCACATCGTGGAGAACCCGATGCTCAACGGCGAGGTGATCCGCCTCGACGGCGCCATCCGCATGGCCCCGCGGTAGGAGGGGACTTCTCGTGATCACGACGAAGTTCACCGAGGTCTTCGGCGTCGAGGCGCCGATCGCCCAGGGTGGCATGCAGTGGGTGGGTCGGGCCGAGCTGGTGGCGGCGGTGGCCAATGCCGGCGGGTTGGGGTTCATCACGGCGTTGACGCAGCCGACGCCCGCGGACCTGGCGCGCGAGATCGCCAAGACACGCGACCTCACCGACAAGCCGTTCGGGGTGAACCTGACGATCCTGCCGTCGATCAACCCGCCGCCCTACGACGAGTACCGGCAGGTGATCGTCGACGAGGGCGTGAAGATCGTCGAGACCGCCGGGGCCAACCCCGCGCCGCATCTGCCGATGTTCCACGACAACGGCATCAAGGTGCTGCACAAGTGCACGTCGGTGCGGCATGCGGTCAAGGCGCAGAGCCTGGGCGTGGACGGCATCAGCATCGACGGGTTCGAGTGCGCCGGCCATCCCGGCGAGGACGACGTGCCGGGCCTGGTCCTGATCCCGGCGGCGGCACGTCAGATCGAGATCCCGATGATCGCCTCGGGCGGCTTCGAAGATGCCCGCGGCTTGGTGGCGGCGTTGGCGCTGGGGGCCGACGGGGTGAACATGGGCACCCGGTTCATGTGCACCGTGGAGAGCTGCATCCACCAGAACGTCAAGGAGGCGATCGTCGCCGGTGACGAGCGGGGTACGGAGCTGATCTTCCGCAGTCTGCGCAACACGGCGCGGGTGGCCAGCAACGTGGTCTCGCGCGAGGTGGTGAGCATCCTGGCCGACGGCGGTCAGTTCGAGGACGTCAAGGATTTGGTGGCCGGGGTGCGAGGTCGGCGCGTGTTCGACGACGGCGACCTGGACGCGGGCATCTGGACGGTGGGCACCGTGATGGGGCTCATCGAGGACATCCCGACGTGCGGGGAGCTGATCGCGCGCATCGTGGCCGAGGCCGAGGACATCATCACCGGCAGGCTCACGGGTATGACCGCGGCGTCCGTTCCGGCCTGACGGTTCGCCTCGACGGCGCGGGGAATGCGGCGGTCCGACCCCGGGGTCTGGCCGCCGCATTCGTGTCCCCGGCCCCGGGGACACGAAAGCCACCGACGCGAGTCGGTGGCTTCCTGGTGTTCACGACCGAGGCCGCAGCCGCTCTGACGGGAGCCGCAGCAAACCGCTACGGCGCACCGCGAACGGCACGGCACCGGTGGGCCGCCACGTGGGCGGCCGTGAGGTCAGACCGCGGTGGCGAGGTCGGGGAACTGCTCGGAGGTGTCACCCTCGACCAGCACGTCCCCGTGGTAGAGGGCGTCGAAGTCAACCTTGATGACATCGGCATTGGTGTCGTCGATCCACATGTACTGAACAGTAACCATCACCATTAAGAGATCTTTGAGTCTCGTTTCTGAAAACGGTGGCAATTCTTACCCGGGGGTAGGGTCGCGCGACCTACCGCGACCTACTCGGAAGTCAGATGCAGCGGGTTCGTCCCGTTGAGCAGCACCCAGGTGGCGACGGCGGCCGCCACCGCCGCCACCAGCAGCGCGACGCCGACGGCCGCCGGCCAACGCGGCCGGTCGAACACCTTGGCGTCCAGCGAGAACCTGCCCGCACCCGTGAACAGCAGCGTCGCCGCCCCGAACGCGGCAAGGAACGGCACGTTGAACGGGTCCGACCAGACGGGCCCGCCCGACACGTTGACCAGCCACGCGTCGATCATCGCGGCGACGACGCCGCACGCCGCCAGCGGCGTCAGCACGCCGAACAGGATCGCGGCGCCGGCGGCGGTCTCGGTCGCGGTCACCATCGCCGCCGCGAGCCCGGGACTGCGCCAGCCGCCGGCCTGCATGAACCCGACCACCGAATCCAGGTCGAACGCCTTGACCAGGCCGGCCTGCAGCATGCACGCCCCGATCGCCACCCGCAGGATCAGTAGTCCGACGTCGGTGGCCGACGACCGCCGCGCGCCCAGGTCGATCTCGTCGGTCGGTGTCATGGCTGCACCCTAAGGTCTGTCAACCTGCTGGGAAAGTGCCGTGGCGGCGAACTGGGCGAGGCTGCCCACCGTGTCGTCGGCGGGGGTCCCACGATGGGGTGCGGCCGTTGACCGGGTCGGTTTCCGTTGTTAAGTTACCGCCGATAGTCCCTCGGAGGGGTGCCTGACGTGCTGAGACGCCTCGCCATACGCGCCATCGCGGCACCCCGGCAGATCGTCGCGGTGGCCGCCGTACTGATGGTCGCCGCCGCCATCTTCGGGATCCCCGTGGCGAAGAGCCTGTCCGCCGGCGGCTTCCAGGACCCGACGTCGGAGTCGACGCGAGCCGCCAGGGTGCTCACCGACACGTTCGATCAGGGCGACATGCAGCTGCTGGTCACCGTCAGCGCACCCGACGCAGCGGGTGGTGTCGACTCGCCCGCGGCGCGTGCCGTCGCCCTCGACGTCGTGGCGCTGCTGCGCGACTCCCCGCACGTCACCAACCTCGCGTCGGCGTGGACCGCGTCCCCCGCGGCCGCGGCCGACCTGATCAGCCGCGACCGCACGACCGGGCTGATCGTCGCCGGTCTCGACGGCGGGGAGGACGACGCCCAGAAGTACGCGAAGACCCTCGCCGACCAGATCACCCGCGACCACCCCGACGGTGCCGACGGCGTCACGGTGCGCCCCGGCGGCACCGCCATGGTGTACGCGCAGATCAACGCACAGAACGAGCGCGACCTGCTGCTGATGGAGATGATCGCGATCCCGCTCAGCTTCCTGGTGCTGGTCTGGGTGTTCGGCGGCTTGGTGGCCGCCGCGCTGCCGCTGCTCATCGGTGGTCTGGCGATCGTGGGGTCCATGGCGGTGCTGCGGGCGATCACGTTCACCACCGACGTGTCGATCTTCGCGCTCAACCTGTCGACGGCCCTGGGCCTGGCGCTGGCCATCGACTACACGCTGCTGATCCTGAGCCGCTATCGCGACGAACTGGCCGAGGGCGCCACGCGGCGCGACGCCCTGGTGCGCACGATGACGACGGCGGGCCGCACCGTGCTGTTCTCCGCGGTGACCGTCGCCCTGGCGATGGCCGTGATGCTGATCTTCCCGATGTACTTCCTGAAGTCGTTCGCCTACGCGGGCGTGGCGACGGTGGCGTTCGCGGCGGCCGCCGCCGTGATCGTCACCCCCGCGGCCATCTGGCTGCTGGGGGAGCGGCTCGACGCGCTGGACGCGCGACGGCTGCTGCGCCGCGTCCTGCGTCGGCCGCCGCCGGTGCCCAAGCCCGTCGAACGGCTGTTCTGGTACCGCTCGACGACGTTCGTGATGCGTCGCGCGGCGCCGATCGGGGCGGCGGTCGTGATCCTGCTGCTTTTCCTCGGTGCGCCGTTCCTGTCGGTGAAGTGGGGATTCCCCGACGACCGGGTGCTCCCGACGTCGGCGTCGGCACACCAGGTCGGCGACCAACTGCGCACCGACTTCGCCGACGACTCGGCCACGGCGGTCTCGGTGGTACTGCCCGACGCCGACGGGGTCACCCCCGACGCCCTGGCGCGCTACGCCGCCGAACTGTCCCGGGTGCCCGACGTGACCTCGGTGTCGGCGCCGACGGCGACCTACGTCGGCGGCGCCCCGGTGGGCCCGCCGTCGGCGCCGACGGGAATCGCCGGGGGCAGCGCGTTCCTCACCGTCGGCAGCAGTGCGCCGCTGTTCTCAGATCGGTCCGAGGCGCAGCTGGATCGGCTGCACGACGTGGCCGGTCCCGACGGCCGGCCGGTGTGGATCACCGGCACCGCGCAGGTCAACCGCGACAGCGTCGACGCCATCACCAGCCGGATGCCGTGGGCACTGGGGCTCATCGCCGTCATCACCTTCGGGCTGCTGTTCCTGCTCACCGGCAGCGTGGTGCTGCCGGTGAAGGCCGTGGTGCTCAACGTGCTGTCGCTGACCGCGGCGTTCGGCGCCCTGGTGTGGGTGTTCCAGGACGGCCACCTCGGCGCGCTCGGCACCACGCCGACGGGCACGCTGGTGGCGAACATGCCCGTGCTGCTGTTCTGCATCGCCTTCGGCCTCTCCATGGACTACGAGGTGTTCCTGGTCGCGCGCATCCGGGAGTACTGGCTGCGGCTGCGTGACCGTGCGCCCGCCGATGCCGGGGGGCGCAGCGCCAACGACGAGGCCGTGGCGCTGGGTCTGGCCCGCACGGGTCGCGTCGTCACCGCCGCGGCGCTGGTCATGTCCATCTCGTTCGCCGCGCTGATCGCCGCGCAGGTGTCGTTCATGCGTATGTTCGGGGTGGGGCTCACGCTCGCGGTGCTGGCCGACGCCACCCTGGTGAGGATGCTGCTGGTGCCGTCGTTCATGCATCTGGCGGGCCGCTGGAATTGGTGGGCCCCACGACCGCTGGCGCGGCTGCACCGGCGCATCGGGATCAGTGAATCCGGGGAACCGGTCGGCGCGCCGACGGTCGCCGACGACACGAGGGAGCGCACCCATGGCCGATGACACCGTCGACAACCCGTTCTTCGCGACGCTGTGGTCGCGCATGTCGACGCGCGAGCCGGAGGTGGTCCGGCGGCTGCGGCGCGAGAACCTCGCGGGCCTGACGGGCCGCGTACTGGAGGTGGGGGCGGGCACCGGCACCAACTTCGCGTTCTACCCGGACACGGTCACCGAGGTGGTGGCCGTGGAGCCCGAACGCCGGCTCGCCGAGCGCGCCCGCGCCGCGGCCGCTGCGGTGGCGGTACCCGTGACGGTCAGCGAGGAGACCGTCGAGCACTTCGCCGCGACGGACGCGGGCGGGTTCGACGCCGTGGTGTGCTCGCTGGTGCTGTGCTCGGTCGGTGATCCCGATGCCGTGGTGCGGCAACTCTTTTCGATCCTCCGCCCGGGTGGGGAGCTGCGCTACCTCGAGCACGTCGCCAGCGCCGGTGCGCGGGACTACGTGCAACGCCTGGCCGACGCGACGGTGTGGCCGCGGCTGCTGGGCAACTGCCACACGCACCGCGACACCGAGTCGTCGATCGTCGCGGCGGGGTTCGAGGTCGAATCGGCACGCCGCGAGTGGGTGCTGCCCGCGTGGCTCCCGCTGCCGGTGTCGGAGACCGCGATCGGCAGGGCCGTCCGGCCGGAACCGTCCCGGTAGCGGCTCAGCCCAGGAGTGCGGGCAGCCGCTGCAGCAGCGTCGGCAGCGCGGTCGCCGCCGTCTCGCGCAGGCTCAAAGTCGCCGCGGCCGACAGCGGCGTGGGTTCGGGGTTCACCTCGATCACCGGGATGCCGTTGGCCAACGCCATCTCGGGTAGCCCGGCCGCGGGATACACGACGGCCGACGTTCCGACGACGATGGCGACGTCGGTCTGGGCGATGGCGCGCACCGAGCGGTCCCAGGCGTCGTCGGGCAGGGCCTCGCCGAACCACACCACGCTGGGCCGCACCATGCCGCCGCACGCACACCGCGGCGGTTCCACGGTCTCGACGGGCTCCGGCATCGCAGGCAGTTCCCCGTGATAGATCGAACCGCAACTGTCACAACGAAATTCGAAGAGACTGCCATGCAGGTGGTAGACGTTGCCGCTGCCCGCACGCTCGTGCAAGTCGTCGACGTTCTGGGTCACCACGTGCACGTCGGCGTAGTCCTGCCACGCGGCGACGGCCCGGTGACCGTCGTTGGGAAGCACGGCCTTCATCATGTAGTGCCGCCACAGGTACCACGCCCACACCCGCTCCGGGTGGGCGCGCCAGCCGTCGCTACTGGAGATCTCGTAGGGGTCCACCTTCGCCCACAGGCCGGTTTCGACGTCGCGAAACGTCGGGACGCCGCTCTCGGCCGAGATCCCGGCGCCGCTGAAGACCGTCACGTGCACGTCCACCAAAGTAGCCGGTGTGGGTGATACTGAGCGAGTGACCGATTTGGGGGAATGGGTTCTCGTCGACGCGCACGGGGCCAAGCCGCTGTTCGACCAGCTGCGCACGCAGATCATCGAGGGGGTACGCGACGGCAGGCTGCCACCGGGTACGCGGTTGCCGACGGTGCGTGAACTGGCCGCCCGGCTCGGCATGGCCGTCAACACCGTCGCCAGGGCCTACCGCGAGTTGGAGGGCGCAGGCATCGTCGAGACGCGGGGCCGCTTCGGCACGTTCGTGGCCAGGGCCGACCCGGCCGATTCGGCCATGGCCAGCGCCGCGCAGACGTTCGCGTCGGCGGCTCGCGCACTGGGCGTCGGCAAGGCCGACGCGTTGCAGTACGTCGAGGCCGCCTTCGGCTGACGCCGTCGAAACGGCGGTCAGCCGAATTCGAGCAGCGTCAGCGCGGGCCGGATGGGATCCAGCAACGGGATGCGCTGCATGGCCCACATTGCGGTGTTGAGCACCGTGCCGCGGCCAGGGGGCAGGGCCACGTCGTGCACGGCGCGGACGCCGGGCACCGTATCGACCAACCGCGCGGCCTGCGCCGCCGACAGCGCGAACGGCATGGGCGGCACGCGGTAGCGCGTCGAGACGCGCATTCCCCGTCGCGCCAACGCCGCGAACCACGGGGGCGCCATGTCGAACATCATCTGCCCGCCGGGGAAGCGCCGCGCGCACTCGGTGATCAGGCCCATCGCCTCGGTGGGCTGCAGGTACATCAGCAACCCCTCGGCGGTGATGAACACGCCGTGGGCGGTGTCGACGAGGTCCATCCAGCCGTAGTCCAGTGCCGACTGCGCGCACGTGCGCACACGGGGGTCGGCGGGCAGCAGCCGCTCCCGCAGGTCGATCACGGGCGGCAGGTCCACGCTGAGCCAGCCGAAGCGGTCGCCGACGCGGCCGGTCAGCCGGTAGAAGCTGGTCTGCAGACCCTCCGCGAGTGCGACGACGGTGGCGTCGGGATGGTCGCGCAGGTAGTTCGTCGTCGCCTGATCGAACGCCAGTGCCCGCAGCGCCATGTCCTGCCTGCGGGCGTAGCCGAACTTGGCGAAGTCGAAGTCGATGGTGTCGACGAGTTCGATCGCCATCGGGTCCTCGATGATCGAATCGGGCCGACGGGCCTCGCTGGCCCGGACCTGCAGCGTCATCAACGCCGTCTCCGAGACTCCGGTCAGGTGCGCCTTGGATCCCACGACCGCGAATGTACGCGACGTTCAGCGCGCCAACAGTTTGTCCACGGTGCGCAGGTTGCGGGTGGTGGTCGACGAGCGATACCGCTTCTGCCCCATGGTCTTGCCGAGCGCCGAGGTCAGCGTCGACGACTTGGGCACCTGCCAGTAGAGGACGCCGTCGCCGCGTTCCGCCCGTTCGTCCGGGCCGGGGGTGATGGCGGCGAGGTCGTCGAGCGCCTCGTCGGTGGCGGTGAACGTGACGTAGGAGTGCACCCCGTCGACCTCGCGTTCGAAGGGGTAGGCCTGGGAGATGGCGCGCAGCGCGTCCACGTCGTACACCAGCACCCAGGCCTCGTAGCCGAAGGCATCCCGCAGCGCGCGTTCGGCTTTCGTCTTCACGGTGGCCGCCTTCGCGCGGCTCTCCAGCAGGACGTTGCCGCTGGCGAGGATGGTGGTGACCGACGTGAAACCGGCGTCGGTGAGCGTCGCGGCGACGTCGGCCATCGTGAGGTTGACGCCGCCGACGTTCACGCCCCGCAGCAACACTGCGTACCGGGTCATCCGAACTCCCACGGGGTGTAGCCGTCGGTGACGGTCATCGGTCCATCGTAGGTTCGCGAATCGTTTCGCGGTGGCCTCTCGGTCACACGGCCGTACGCTGGCTGGCATGACGCGGCACGTGTTCGACGACAAGCTGTTGGCCCTGATCGGTGGCAATTCGCTGGGGGTGCTGGCCACCATCAAACGCGATGGTCGACCGCAGCTGTCCAACGTGTCGTATCACTTCGACAGCCGCGACGTCGCGCTGCGGGTGTCGATCACCGAACCGCGGGCCAAGACCCGCAACCTGCGTCGGGATCCCCGGGCATCGATCCACGTGGCATCCGACGACGGCTGGTCCTATGCCGTCGCCGAGGGCGACGCCGTGCTCACGCCCCCCGCTGCCGCCCCCGACGACGACACCGTGGAGGCCCTGATCGCGCTGTATCGCAACATCGCGGGCGAGCATCCCGATTGGGACGACTACCGCCGCGCCATGGTCGACGACCGCCGGGTGCTGCTGACGCTGCCCATCACCCACCTGTACGGGCTGCCGCCGGGAATCCGGTAGCCGCTCGGGAAACTCGGAGGCGTCGCCGTAGAGGAGTCGCTAACCTGACGGCATGGCCGAAACCCCCGAGGACGAGAACAAGCGCAAGTTCCGCGAGGCGCTCGAGCGCAAGAAGGCCGGGTCGGGGCGCACCTCCGACCACAAGGACGGTGGCCGCAAGCAGCCCACCGCGCACGGGCCTGCGGAGAGCCGTCGCGAGTTCCGGCGCAAGAGCGGTTAGCCCGCGGGCGCCGGGAGGCGGGTAGCGGCGCAGGCGCGGGCCGCGAGCAGGGCGCCGAGCATCACCGCAATGCAGTACAGCCCTTGCTCTTTGAGGCCCCAGCCCACCGATGCCAGCGTTGCCGCCGCGGCCACGCACAGCAGGGCGCCCACCAGGGCGCTGCGCGGTCCTCGGGAGGGCACCACGCCACCGTCCCACCCCGGAAGGACGCCGTTCTCCAGCGGCCGCAGGGTCAGGAACGCGATCCCCACGCCGGTGGCGACCAGCAGCGTCTGCACGATCCCCAGGGCGACGAAGTGCGGGTAGCCGGGGTAGCGCGGCAGGCCCGCCCCGTCGAACACCAGGTGCACGAACAGCAGGATCGGCATGTGCCACAGGTACAGCGTCATGGCCCCGGTGTTGCCGATCACCGTGGCCCGCCACACCCGCGGTCGCCTGGCCCAGCGTGCGACGGCCGGTGCGGCCGCAATGGCCAACGCGCACAACGCGATCGCGTGGCCGGCCAGGAGCAGCGACGGGGGCGACATGTTCTTGAGCCGTTGGGTCTCGATGCCCACCAGGCTCAACTCGTAGGGCCCCCACCGCAGCAGCGCCAGGTTCACCGCGAACGCCGCCGCGGCCACGCCGAGCGCCGCCCTCCGCCTCAGCAGACCGCGCCGGTACGCGACGCCGAACAGGCCGGGAATCGACCACGCCGCCAGGTTCGCGTACGCGAAGACCGGGGGAAGCTGCCCGCCCAGGCGCAGGTGATCCACCACGGCGACCAGGGCGTAGACGGCGGCGAGGCCGAACCACAGCCGCGGTGCGCTGGTCACCCTGACCAGCAGCGGCATGGCCGCGAGCACCAGGACGTAGGCCCCGAGGAACCACAGCAGCTGCACCGAGATGCCGGCCACGGGCTCGTAGACGTGGACGCCCACGATCGGCCGGAGCAGCACCAGCGCCACGGCCCAGAACGCCAGGTAGGCGAACACCGGCCGGTACAGCCGGGTGCATCGCCGCAGCAGCCAGCCGCCCCACGCCGTCCCGGGCCGGTAGGACCCCACCGACGCCGCGACACCGGCGAAGAAGAACAGCGGCATGATCTGGAACACCCACGTCGCCGCCTGGAAGACCACCGACGTGGTCAGTAGGTTGTCCCAGTGCAACACCCCGTCGGCGATGACACTGGTGGCCATCACGGTGTGGCCCACCACCACGCCGATCAGCGCGGCGATGCGGATGACGTCGAGGGCGCGGTCGCGGTCCGGCGGCGTCGCCGCCTCGATCTCGGCGGCGCTCGGAAACGAGGTGTGCATGCCGGTCACGCTATGGCGGCGACGGCGTCGACACCCTAGGTAGAACCACTCGAATCCGGGGGCGGTCAGCCCTGGCGCTGACGCGACTCCTGCACCAGGATGGCCGCCAGGCAGAGCGCGGCCAGCACGCCCACGGCGACGGCGAATGCGGTGCCCGCGGTCTGCAGGCCCCAGTGCTGTCCCGCGAACCCGGTGCCCACGACGGGCAGCGTGATCGCGACGTAGGACACGACGAAGTAGGTCGAGTTCACCTCGGCGCGCTGCCGCGGCGGCGTCGCTGCGATCACCGCGGCCAGCCCGCGGCTGAAGCTGATGCCCTGCCCGACGCCCGCCACGACGCCGGCCCCGATGAGCAGCCACACCGAGGAGACGTGCAGCGCCGCCGCGAGCATCGCCATGCCGACCACCAGGATGGCGCAGCCGATCGCGACGGCGCGCGACGGCGTGATGCGCTGCGCGGCCACCTGGGCGATGGCCGAGGCGATGAAGATCGAACTGGCCACCACACCCGCTGCCGCGTGGTTGCCGATGCCGATGACCTCCGACAGGAACGAGGGCACCACGGCCATGAACAGTCCCGTGACGGTGAACCCGGCGAACGCCGCGGTGGCCGCGGTCAGAAAGACCGGGCGCACGACCGCGGGAACGGCCAAGCGCTGCAATCCGATTCGCCCGGACGCCGCCGACGTCTCCGGTACGGCCAGCACTGCCACCGCCGCCACCGCCATCAGCGCGATGTGCACGACGAACGGCAGCGCAGTGGGGTGCGGCACGTACTGCACCAGCAGGCCGGCGAAGATGGGCCCGGCGCTCAGGCCCGCGATGTTGGCGATGGTCGCCACGACCGAGGCGCGGCCCCGCAGCCGTTCGGGAGCGGCTTCGACGATCGCCGCGGTCGCGGTACCCGTCATCACGCCCGCCGAGAGCCCGGACAGCACGCGCGCCACCAGCAGCACCGGCACGCTGTCGGCGAACAGGAAGACCACGGCGCTGGCGATCGAGAACGCCACGCCGCCCAGCAGCATGGGCTTGCGGCCCACCGCGTCGGACCACCGGCCCATGACCAGCAGCGCGAACAGCACGCCGACGGCGTAGGTGGAGAAGATCACCGTGGTGGTCTGCACCGCGAAGTGCATGTGGTCGGCATACACCGCGTAGATCGGCGTGGGCAGCGTCGTGCCCATCATGGCGGCGGCGAACGCGTAGGCCAGCAGCGCCAGGGCATACCGGCTGCGTCGTGGGGTCACGCGTCGAGTGTCGAGCACGCTCCAGCACAACGCCGATCGGGGGTCACCCCTTCCCGACGCCGTCCCCCGACGCACGACACCGGCGGCGCCCCCATCGGGGACGCCGCCGGCACCGGTACGTCGAGCTAGTGCGACACCGCCTTCTCGGCGCCGATCCCGGTCAGGGAACGCACCTCCATCTCGGCGGCGACCTTGGGGTCCTCGTCGTCGGGCGAGGTGAGCGTGCCCACGATGCCGAGCAGGAACGCCAGCGGGATCGACACGATGCCGGGGTTGGCCAGCGGGAAGAACGCGAAGTCCGCGCCCGGGATCATCGCCGTCGCCGATCCCGACACCGCCGGGGAGAACACGATCAGCAGGATCGTCGACAGCAGGCCGCCGTACATGCTCCACAGTGCCCCGCGGGTGTTGAACCGCTTCCAGTACAGCGAGTAGACGATCGTGGGCAGGTTCGCCGCCGCCGCGACCGCGAACGCCAGCGCCACCAGGAACGCGACGTTCTGCCCGTTGGCCAGGATGCCGAGGCCGATCGCCAGCACGCCGAGCACCACCGCGGTGATGCGCGAGACCCGCACCTGCTCGGTCTCGGACACCTGGTGGGACTTCAGCACCGACGCGTAGATGTCGTGCGCGAACGACGCCGAGGCGGTGATGGTCAGGCCCGCGACCACCGCGAGGATCGTCGCGAAGGCGACCGCCGAGATGATGCCGAGCAGGATCACCCCGCCCAGCTCGAACGCCAGCAGCGGCGCCGCCGAGTTCACCTTGCCGGGGGCCGCCATGATGCGGTCGGGCCCCACGATGGCCGCCGCGCCGTACCCGAGCGCCAGCGTGAACAGGTAGAAGGCGCCGATGAGCGCGATGGCCCACACTACGCTGCGCCGCGCCTCCTTCGCGGTGGGCACCGTGTAGAACCGCATCAGCACGTGCGGCAGGCCCGCGGTGCCCAGGACCAGCGCGATGGCCAACGAGAGGAAGTTGATCTGCGAGGTCACCGAGCCGCCGTACTGCGCGCCCGGGGCCAGCACGTCCCGTGCGGCGATGGCCTTGTCCGCCGAGCCGGACACCGCCGACTGCGCGGCGCCGAGGATCTCGGAGAAGTTCAGCCCGAACTTGGCGAGCACCATCACCGTCATGAGGGCGGCGCCGGCGATCAGCAGCACCGCCTTGATGATCTGCACCCACGTCGTGCCCTTCATGCCGCCGACGAGGACGTAGACGATCATCAGCACGCCCACCACGGCGATCACGACCGCCTGGCCGGCCGAACTGGTGACGTCGAGCAGCAGCGCGACCAGGCCGCCGGCCCCCGCCATCTGCGCCAGCAGGTAGAACAGCGACACCGTGAGCGTCGACGTCGCCGCGGCCAGCCGCACCGGGCGCTGCTTGAGCCGGAAGCTCAGCACGTCGGCCATGGTGAATCGGCCGGTGTTGCGCAGCAGCTCGGCGACGAGCAGCAACGCGACCAGCCACGCCACCAGGAAGCCGATGGAGTACAGGAACCCGTCGTAGCCGTACACGGCGATGGCGCCTGCGATGCCGAGGAAGCTCGCCGCCGACAGGTAGTCACCGGCGATCGCGATGCCGTTCTGCGGTCCGGAGAAGCCGCGGCCGCCGGTGAAGAACTCGTCGGCGGTGGCGTTGCGCTTGCTGGCTCGGATCACCACGACCATCGTGACGACGACGAACAGCGAGAAGATGCCGATGTTGGCGACCGGGTTGCCGACGGTCTCGGCGGCGAGCAGCTGCGTCACTTGGCACCGCCGGCGATCTCGGCCTCGAGCCCGGTGCGGATGGCCGCCGCGCGGGGGTCGAGTTCCCGGTTGGCGAAACGCACGTAGAGGCCCGTGATGACGAACGTCGACAGGAATTGGCCGAGGCCGATGAGCAGCCCGACGTTGACGTTGCCCCACACCGGGGTGGCCATGAAGTCGTGGGCGAAGGCGCCGAGCACGACGTAGACGCCGTACCAGACGATGAAGAAGGCGGTC
Source organism: Mycobacterium sp. DHQP2018-32-09 (assembly GCF_058148405.1). Lineage (NCBI taxonomy): Bacteria > Bacillati > Actinomycetota > Actinomycetes > Mycobacteriales > Mycobacteriaceae > Mycobacterium > Mycobacterium sp. DHQP2018-32-09. The sequence goes on from NZ_JBYVYK010000052.1 coordinate 37,023, forward strand.
ATCGGGAACACGAAGCGGCGCAGCCGGCTACGGAGTTCCTGGAATTGCGGACTGGCTTGGACTTCCAGATAGCGCTCGCCGCTGATCGCGGCGGCGGCATCGGAACCGACGGTCTCGGGCACCCCTGACTCCTGACGTGTGTGAACCGGTACTCGCGAGGAGCCTATTGAGACTCACGTCACAAACGACGCGGAAGCGCACCGGCAGACGGTGAAACCGGGGGTGCGTGCGGTGAGCGGTTCGTCGGTAGCGACGAACGGTGCCGGCCGGTCAGTCCTCGGGCAGCCGCTCCACGCCCATGCCGATGCGTTCGGGCACGTGCATGCGCGCGAAGCTGCGCGCCACGTCGGCGGGCCGCGTCGCCGCCGTCAGCCGGCTCACCGCGACCATGGTCGCGAACGCCAGCGGTACCGTCACCGCCGCCGGATACCCGACGAGCACGTTCGCCCAGCCGCCCGCCACGCCCTCGTCGAGGCCGCCGGAGATCGCCAACGTCGTCGCGACGCCCGAGGACACGCCGCCGACCGCCAACCCGCATGCGGCGCCCGTGGCGGTCAGCCCGCGCCACCAGATGCCGAGCACCAGCAGCGGGCACAGGGTCGAGGCGGCCACGGCGAACGCCAGCCCGACGCTGCGGGACAGTTCCAGTGACGATGCAAGCAGCGCAAGGGGAATGGGAATCAGACCGCCGACGAGCGCGGCGACGCGGAAGTCGCGCACGCGCCCGCGCAGCACGTCGGTGGACAGGGCCCCGGCGATGCTCACCAGCAGGCCCGACGACGTCGCGAGGAACGCCGCGATGGCCCCGGCGGCCACGAGCGCCGCCAACCCCGCGCCCGCGACACCGCCGATGGCGGCGCTGGGCAGCAGCAGCACCGCCGCGTCGGCCGTCCCGGTGATGAGCAGCTGCGGCACGAACTGGCGTGCGAACACGCCCAGCAGCGTGGGGAACAGGTAGAACAGCGACAACAGCGCGATGACCGCCAGGGCCGTGCGCCGGGCGGCCCGCCCGTCGGGGTTGGTGTAGAAGCGCACCAGCACGTGCGGCAACCCCATCGTGCCGAGGAACGTGGCGATGATGATCGAGAACACCTGGTACGTCGGATGTCCGCCGCCGAGGCCGCCGCCGGAGGACATCCACGCCTCACCCGCGCCCGGCGCCCCGGCGACCACCGGCGTCGCCGCGCCCGCGGCGAGCGTCATCGTGCTGCCCGCCCCCAAGGCGTACTGCCCGGGCGCGGGAAACGCCGCGGCGGTGACCGCGCGGCCGTCGACCTCCCCGGTGACGGTGATGCCCGCCTGCGCGGGCACCTGCACCACGACGTCGGTCTCGATGGTCACCGTGGTCTGCTGGCCGACCAGCGGCGGCAGTGGCCCGCCGAGATCGGTGCCGTCGCGCACCACCAGAGCCAGCAGGGCCAGCGCGGGCACCGCGATGGCGGTGAGCTTGAGCCAGTACTGGAAGGCCTGCACGAACGTGATGGACCGCATGCCGCCGCCCACGACGTTGACGATCACGATGGCGCCGACCGCCACCGGGCCCACCCACACCGGCAGGCCCAGCAGCGTCTTGAGCGCCAGCCCCGCCCCCTGGTACTGCGGCACCAGGTACAGGATGCAGACGACCACCACCACCAGCATCGCGATCTTGCGCAATCGTGCCGAGCCCAGCCGGAACTCGGCGAAGTCGGGCACGGTGTAGGCGCCGGAGCGGCGCAGCGGCGCGGCGACGAACAGCAGCAGGCCGAGATACCCGGCGGTGAACCCCACGGGATACCACAGGGCGTCGGCACCGTACTTCGCGATGAGGCCGGCGACGCCGAGAAACGAGGCCGCCGAGAGGTATTCGCCGGAGATGGCGGCCGCGTTCCACTGCGGGCCGATGCTGCGCGACGCCACCAGGAAGTCGGAGGTGGTGCGCGACAAGCGGATTCCGTAGAAACCGATGACGATGGTGGCCAACGCCGCCGCCAGCAGCGCCGCCGCCGTCAGCGGGGCAGCGGTCACGGCGCGCCGTCGACGACGCGGACGAAGTCGCGCTCACCCTGCTCGGCGAGCCGGACGTACAGCCGGCCGATGCCGTACAGCACCGGATAGACCAGTAGCGCCAGGATCAACCAGTTCAGCCGCACGCCGGCGACGCGCACCTCGGCGACCGCCGGGAACGCGCCGACGAGCAACGGGATGGCGACCACCGTGCACACCACCACCGCCGACAACCGCAGCGCCAGGCCCAGCTGCGCGCGCACCAGGCCGCGCACCAGGGCGTCGCCCACCTCGGTCTGCTCGTGCACTTCCACCCGCGTCCGGATCACGCGGGCCCCGCGGCGCTGCGACAGCACCACGCGCTGACGGCCCGGTCTAGTCATCGTCGCCACCTCCGGGCCGCAGATGGCGCATCGGGTCGCGGATCAGCCGGTCGCGCAACTCCTTGGCCTGCCTGCGGCTGACCGGCAGCTCGACGGCGGGTGACGCGCCGTTGGCGCGCAGCCGCACCAGCACCGCGCCGTCGGTGGTGCGGACGCCCGTCACCTGCCGCAGGGCCACCAGGTAGGACCGGTGGATGCGCTGAAAGCCCTTGTCCCGCCAGCGAGATTCGAGCGAACTCAGCGGGATGCGCACCAGGTGCGCCCCCGAGGACGAGTGCAGCCGGGCGTAGTCGCCTTCGGCCTCCACCCAGCCGATGCTCGCCCGCGGCACCAGGTGGGTGATGCCGCCGAGTTCGGCGGGGATCACGTCGGCGCCGGCGTCGAGGTCCACGGCTCCTGGCGCTGCGGGCGCGTCGTCGCGCGGGGGAGCGGGACGCTGCCCGGCGGTCGCGTGTACGCGGCGCACCGCCTCGTCGAGCCTGCTGCGGCGGATGGGCTTGAGCAGGTAGTCGCTGGCGCCCACGTCGAAGGCCTCGACGGCCTTGTCGTCGTGCGCGGTCACGAACACCACGGCGGGCCGGTAGGAGAAGTTGGCGAGCACGCCTGCCAGTTCCAGCCCGGACAGGCCCGGCATGTTGATGTCCAGGAACACCGCGTCGATGGGCGGCCGACCGCGCGCCGGCCCGGTGAGCCGGGTGTTGAGTTCGCGCAGCGCCGACGTCGCGTCGGCGGCGGTCACCACCTCGCCGATGCAGGGATGCTCGCCCAGCAGGTAGGCCAGCTCGTCGAGCGCGGGGATCTCGTCGTCGACGGCCAGCACCGTCAAGGTCTTGTCCGCCGTCACCTCGTGCTCCCGTCCTCGACGATCAGGCGCCCCCGGCGTGCACGCCCGAGGCGAACTTCGGCACCCGCATGACGACCTTGGTGCCCGCGCCGATCGCCGTATCGACCACCAGACCGTAGTCGTTTCCGAATGCCGCCCGCAGCCGATGGTCCACATTCGTCAGGCCGACGTGCGCCGAGTGTCCGGACGTCGCCTCGCCGCGGTCGGCCAGCGCGTCGGCGGGCCCCGAGCGCAGCGCGTCGGGGTCCATGCCCACGCCGTCGTCCTCGACGGTGATGACGCAGTCGGTGCCGTCGTCGAGCGCCACGATCTCCAGCATGCCGCCGTGCCGTCCCGCGAACCCGTGCCGAACGGCGTTCTCCACCAACGGTTGCAGCGTCAGGAACGGCACCACGACGCCCAGCATCTCCGGTGCCACTCGCAGCCGCACCGTCAGCGCGTCGCCGAAGCGCGCCCGTTCCAGCGTCAGATAGCGGTCGATGTTGCGCAGTTCGTCGCGCAGCGTCGTGTACTGGCCCGCGGCGCGGAACGAGTAGCGGGTGAAGTCGGCGAACTCGAGGATGAGGTCGCGGGCGCGGTCGGGATCGGTGCGCACGAAGGACGCGATGGTGTTCAGCGCGTTGTAGATGAAGTGCGGGCTGATCTGAGCCCGTAGGGCCAGCACCTCGGCGCGATCCAGGCGGGCCCGGGACGCGTCCAGGTCGGCGAGTTCGAGTTGGCTCGCCGCGTAGCTGGCCACCTCGCCGATGGCGCCGAGGGTGCCCGGCCCCGGCTCGCGTGCCGTCGCCGCCACCAGCACCCCCAGCACGTCGCCGCCGTCGGTCAGCAGCGGCTGGGCGATCAGGGCGCCCGCCCGGTGGCTGGACATGACGCGCCGCTGGCCGGCCAGGGCGTCGGCGGCGGCGTCCTGCGCCTCGGCGAGCGCGTCGAAGTCGCCGGGGTCGTGACCCAGCGGCCGGCCGGTGTCGTCGCACACCACGACGGCATCCGCTCCGGTGAGCCGGCGCAGGAACGGCGCTGCCGCCGTAGCCGACTCGGCGCGCAGGCCGTCCCGCAGTGCATGGGCGGCGAGCGAGGCGGTGTGCAGGGCCTCGTAGGTGGCGCGTTCGGTGGGGGTGGCCACCACCCGTCGGGTGCGCACCGTGACGACGGCGGCCGCCACGACGACGGCCAGGATCAACGCCACTGCGAGCGCGATGGCGAACTCGCCCGGCATGGCACCTCTCGTGGGTCTGGGGCCCGGGGGCCGTTACTGCACGGGGCAGGCGTACTTCATGGCGACGTCCATCACGCGCTGCTGCGCGCCGGGCCCTACGACGCCCTGAGCAGCCAGCTCCCACCCGATGAAGCCCGGCAGCCCGCCCGTGCACGCCTGGTGCGCGACGCGCCACGCCGTGTCCGGGCTCAGGTGGAACCCGTTGCGGTCCAGGCCTTGCATGTATTCGTCGAACGCCGGCGTGCCCTGATCGGGGATCGCCTGGGCCACGGCGGCGAACGCGACGGCGGCGGCCATGCACGCCGACGTCGTCACGGTCGCCAGAATCGGCCCGATTACACGTCTCATCTTCGTCCCCCCACGGGTCGACCACTGTTGATCGCGTCTACATTCGCACACCCTGACGACACCGATCTTGGAAATCCCGCATCGCCCTAGACTGGGGGCATGCCGTCACTGCAGCTCGTTCAGGATCCCGAGGCCGACGCCCTGCTCGAGGCCAACCCGTTCGCGTTGCTGGTCGGGATGCTGCTCGACCAGCAGATCCCGATGGAGGTGGCGTTCGCCGGGCCGAAGAAGCTCGCCGATCGCCTCGGTGATGTGGAACCCGTCCAGATCGCCGAGATGGACGCCGACGCGTTCGCGGCCGTCATGTCGGAAACCCCAGCGGTGCACCGGTTCCCGGGATCCATGGCCAAGCGCGTCCAGGACCTCGCCCGGGTGATCGTCGACGAGTACGACGGCAGCGCCGCCGCGTTGTGGACTGCCGGTGACCCCGATGGCCGCGAGGTGTTGCGCCGGCTCAAGGCGTTGCCGGGCTTCGGCGATCAGAAGGCCCGCATCTTCTTGGCGTTGCTCGGCAAGCAGTACGGCGTCACCCCCGACGGGTGGCGCGCAGCGGCCGGGGACTACGGCAAGGCGGGCACCCACATGTCGGTGGCCGACGTCGTCGACGCGGCGTCACTGGACGAGGTGCGGTCCTACAAGAAGGCCGCCAAGGCCAGGGCGAAACAGGCGGGGGCGAAACAGGTGGGGGCGAAACCAGCGAAGGCGACACAGGCGAAGGCCTGATCGCCCCGGCAGCTCTCGCCCGGAGCGCGAGTGGTCATGCCCACCTTTGAGCGACAACGAGCGACTTTGGTGGGTCGGGCGCCGGATGGTGGCCCGACCGTGGTGCAGAAGTCGGCGCGTGTGTCGCGAGTTCTGCACGCGGGTCGCCAGCCGGCGTGAGCCGCGACCGTGGTGCAGAAATCAGCGCGAGTGTCGCGAGTTCTGCACGAGGGTCGCCAGCTGGCGTGACCCGCGACCGTGGTGCAGAAATCGGCGCGAGTGTCGCGAGTTCTGCACGAGGGTCGTCGACGCGCGTCGCCGACGACCACCATGCAGAAGTCGGCGGGATTCGCGCGAGTTCTGCACCCGCGCGCAGGTCTGAGCGCCGGTGCCGCGGGCTCGTGGGAACCTGAAGCCATGGCGAAGACTCATCTCAACTGCCCGTGCGGCGAGGCGATCGTCGGTACCGACGAAGACGATCTGGTCGAGAAGGCGCAGGCCCATCTGGCCGAGGCCCACCCGGGCCGCGAGTACGACCGCGACATGATCCTGTTCATGGCGTTCTGACCCGCGGCAGCAGGCCGCGAGCGTGCGCGCCGCACCGGTGATCAGCCGGCGTTCAGGGGTCGACGCGCACGCTCGCGGGGGGAGACGGTGGTGTTCAGGGCACCACCGTCGAGCCGATGGTCGGCATGAACTGGCACTGCTTCTCGGTCGTGGTGACCTGGCCGAAGATCGTGCTCATGATGCTGCCCGAGCCGGTGTCGGCGATCGCCACCAGCGTCGTCGGGCCTTCGGGGTTGATGTCGGCCTGCGGCTTCAGCGTCGCCGAGCCGGACTTGCCCGTCGTCAGGTTCACCCACGTGACGTTCAGCGGCAACTTCTGCTCGGCTGCCGGTCCGGGCGTACCCATGGCGGTGAAGATGTAGGCGGTCTGCCCGGGTCCCGGGCCGGGGGCGGGGATCTTCGCCGGCCCGGCGACCGAGATCGCGGCGGCGAGCACGTTGCCGCCGTCCTTGAGGCAGCCGTTGCTGATCGACGGATACATGAAGTCCTGCGTCACCGGGGCGTCGGGTCCGAAGTCCGCGGCGCCGGGCGCCGGCGGTGCCGCAGCGGCGGCCGGAGCGGCGTCGGGCGCGGGTGCGGGGGCCGCTGCAGGTGTGGCGTCG
>NZ_JBYVYK010000053.1:0-39536 GCF_058148405.1 Mycobacterium sp. DHQP2018-32-09
GCTATTCGGGGGTGTACTCCAGCTTCCTCAAACACGCCATCCGCCAGTCCGAACGCTACGGCGTGCCCGCCCATCAGCTGCTGCACCGCGCCGGGCAACGCAAACTCATCGGCGGCCAAGAAGACCAACTCATCGACATCGCACTCGAGATCAAACGCGAACAGGACGCCGCCGCCCGAACCTCCTAGGCCGAGCCGACCGACCCGCTGGTGCAGGCAGGCGGGTCGGCGTCGAGCAGGTAGAGCCCGGCGATCGTGCGATCGTCGCGGAAGGTGATGCGTGCCTCGAAGTCGCCTGCCTCGAATGCCAACGGCGTGCTGGTGGTGGTGAAGTCGCCGGCTCGCCGTATCGAGGTGTCGCCGTGCCCCTCGAACGCTCCCGCCAGTCCCACCAGGTGGGCCCAGGCCTCGCCGATGCCCTCGTCGGTCAGACGGTCGCGCATGGTGGCGTCGAACCGCGCGCTCACCTCCGGCCAGCGTGCGTGTGCCAGATCGGCGATGACGGACGCGGCCAGCTCGGCGGCGTCGGGGAGTGGGCGGGTGTTCATCTCTGCTCCCGTTCGTGGGTCGATGGGCTTGCCGTACCGCTGGAATGCGGCTTGGCGGGACACGCCGAGGACCTCGCCGACCTGCTGCCACGTCCGGCCCGCCTGGCGGGCCTCGCGTACGGCCGCCGCCACCAGGGTCTCGGCGCCCAGGCGGATCTCGAGCGCGGTCCGGAGCGCGTCGAGCGCGTCCGCGTCGTGGTGCAACAGCGGTGCGGCGAGCAGGCCCCCGAGGCGCCGATGCAGGTGGCGAGCGGCTTCGGGGAACGACGCGTCCATGCGTCAAGGCTAGGTTTACGAACCTCGTTAAGTCAACTAAACCTTGACGGTAATGACGAGAACCGGCTCCGGATGGCCTCGGCGTAGCTCGCAGCTAACTCACCGTGGTCGGACTTTCAGTTCGCTCTACGGCGTTTGCACTTGACCGCAGCGCCCCCAATCGACTTCACTGTGCAAACACTTGAATGCCGATGGTGAGGGATTTCATGCACAAAGCCGTTTGCCTGTCCACGCGAATTGGGATCACCGCCTTCGGTGCAGGTGCATTGCTGATCGCAGGCCTCGGGCCGGATGTCGCTAATCACTCGCAAGCCGTTGCGGCCGAGGTGACGCCCACGGCCTACGGTGTGGATCAGCTCTTCCCCTGGGCGGCTGCGCCCGCCCCCGGCGCCAGCACCTCGGGCGTCGCCCGGCTTGCGGCGCTGCTGGGAGACACGTCCGCCGGTGCACGGGCGGCGTTGCGCACCGTCAACCAGCTGGGACCGGTGAGCTTCGACCTCGACTCGCTGAGGTCGTTGCAGGCCAACCAGCCGCCGCCAGGCAGCCGCACCGGCACCCTGAACTTCACCGACATGGACCAGTGGATGGCCGGGGTCACGGGGTTGGCGAGCAGCACCGGTGCGCTGGGCTTCACCGAGAATGCGGCGTCCTACGACCCCTACATCGGCACCCACGCCGGCGTGCTGCAGACGGCCAACCGCCTCGGACCCGCGTTCTTCGACCTCAACGTCCTCAAGGCCATCGGGTTCACCCAGGCGCCCACCGGACAGGTCCTGATGAACGGCCAGCCCGACAACTTCAGCGCCGTCGACATCGGCCGGTGGAACGCCGGCATCCCCGGCGTCATCACGAATTCCGGCACCACCGGCTTCGTCACCTATCAGGACTTCGGCAACGGGCCCATCAGCGACTACCGGGTGGGCGGGCTGCACACCACCACGACCATCGGCTCCGCGGTGTTCGACCTGAACATCCTGCCCTTCGTCGCGACCGGCATCATCCCGCCGAGCCTGTCGTTCGGCCTGGCGCCGGACATGACGGCCGCCAACACGCCTTTCGCGCCGTTCACGCCGCCGACGCCGGGCGTCGTACAACCCAACGGCGGGCTGCCGGTTCCGGCACCGCTCAGTGCACCCGCACCCGCACCCGCACCCGCTCCCGTGAGCGCACGCTCCGCCGCCCCCGCCGAGACCGCCCCCGCCGAGACCAGTGCCCCCGCCGAGACCAGTGCCCCCGCGACGGCGGCCGAGGCGCCGAAGACGGACCCGGAGCCGGCCCCTGCGGCGGCGAGCCCCGTGAAGAGCACCACCAGCAAGCCGCAGCCCGTCCTGCCCGGCGTCAACGGTGCGCCCCTGCGCGAGCGGACCACGGCCCCGTCGTCGGCAGCGGGTGGAGGAAACCCATTCGCGCCGCTGCGCCCCATCGCCGACGCCGTCACCAGTGCGATCAACGGCGTCACCGGCGCCGTGAGCGGTGCCCGTCCCACGAGCACCGGCGCCGCAGACACCGGCAAGGGCGCCGCCGGCGCGGGCGGCGAGTCGGGCGGCACGTCCTCGGGCGACTGACCCCGCGGACCACCCGGGCGCGCACCTGACGTCCAGGTTCACCGGGCAGGATCGCTGGCGTGAACGGCACCGTCCCCTCGCCACCGCGGCGCCGCGTGGGCTCGATGGAAGCGCTGCTGGTGGCGCTGGCGACGCTCGCGATCGCCGGTGGCTGGCTGCACACCGCCATCGCCGGCCGCGCCGATCTCAGCACGGCGGCCACGGTGTTCAGTGGCGTCTTCGTCCAGGCGCTCCCGTTCCTGGTGCTCGGGGTCGTCGTGAGCGGGCTCATCGCGGCGTTCGTCACCCCGGAACGATTGGCCGCATGGCTGCCGCGTCGGCCCGTGGTCGCCGTCGCCGTCGCCGGGGTCGGGGGCGTCGCCCTGCCGGGCTGTGAATGCGGCTCGGTGCCGGTGGCCCGGCGCCTCTACGGCCCCGGCCGGCTGGGCGCCGCGGCCCTCACGTTCATGCTCTCGGCGCCCGCGATCAATCCGGTCGTGCTGGTGGCGACGGCCGTCGCGTTCCCCGGCCAGCCCACCATGGTGGCCGCCCGGTGCCTGGCGTCGCTGGTGACCGCCGTCGTGATGGGACTGCTGTGGCTGCGATTCGGGCGCGACGACTGGGTCACGCGGTCGCTGCCGCGGCCGGTGGACGGGGTCGCACGGTCACGCTGGACGGTGTTCGGCGAGGCCGCCCGCGACGACTTCCTGCAGGCGGCCTCGTTCCTGGTGGTGGGTGCGGCCGCGGCGGCGCTGCTGCGGATCACCGTGCCGCAGTGGATGTTCGACCACCTCGCGGGCAACCTGGCGCTGGGAGTGCTGGTGATGGCGCTGCTGGCGGTGGTGCTGGCGCTGTGCTCGGAGGCCGACGCCTTCGTCGCCGCGAGCCTGACGATGCTGCCCCTCGTGCCCCGGCTGGTGTTCCTGGTGGTGGGCCCCGCGATCGACGTCAAGCTCGCGGCCATGCACGCGGGCATGTTCGGCCGCCGATTCGCCCTGCGATTCGGGCCCGCGACGTTCGCCGTGGCCACCGTGGTCGCGACCGCGGTGGGCCTGCTCGTGGTGGGAGGGGGCTCGTGAGCCGGGCGACGCAGAACCTGGTGCTGCTGTTGGTCGGGGCGAGCACCGTGGTGATGCTGGTCCGCGGGACCTACGTCAACTACGTCAAGCCGGGCCTGTTCTGGTGGCTGGTGGTGGCGGCCGCCGTGCTCGTGGCGCTGGGTCTGGCCGCGGTGGTGCGCGACGTACGCGACGTCGGGCGTTCCGGCGAGCACGGGCACGGGCACGGACACGCGCACGGCAGCCGGCTGGCGTGGCTGCTGCTGGTGCCGATCGCGCTGGTGGCGTTCGTGGTGCCCCCGGCCCTGGACGCTCGCGGCGTGACCGCGGCGCCGCCCGTGCGCACCACGGTCACCGCGCGCGACTTCCCGCCGCTCCCCGGTGGTCCGGCGCCGACGGTCGGCCTGCCCGAGGTCGTGATGCGTGCGGCGGCCTCGACCACGCTCGACGGCCGTGACGTCACGGTCACCGGCTTCACCCTGCACTACCCGGACGGCGTCTATCTGGCCCGCGTGGTGATCGTGTGTTGCGCGGCCGACGCGCAGCTGGCACGCATCCGGCTGGCAGGGACCGCGGCCGACGCGGCCGCCGGTTTCGGCGAACAGACGTGGATCAGCGTGCGAGGCCGCATCGAACCGGGCTCGGCGACCCCCGCCGACGACTACGTGCCGACGTTCGACGCCGACGCGGTCACGCGCATCGACAAGCCCGCCAACGTGTACGCCTACTAGGCCCGTCGGACCGACACGGCACGATGGTGCCCATGGCGACGCGCGCGGCAGCCCAGGAGTTGCTCGATCGACTGGCAGGACCGGAGGCGGTGCTGCGGGACGACCAGTGGACGGCCATCGAGGCACTCGTCGTGCACCGCCGTCGCGCCCTGGTGGTGCAGCGGACCGGGTGGGGCAAGTCGGCGGTCTACTTCATCGCCGCCAAGCTGCTGCGGGCGCAGGGCCGCGGCCCGACCGTCATCGTGTCGCCGCTGCTGGCGCTCATGCGCAACCAAGTGGAGGCGGCGGCCAGGGCCGGCGTGCGGGCGCAGACCATCAACTCGAGCAACGTCGCCGACTGGGACGACGTGCACCGCGCCGTCGCCGACGGGGAACTCGACGTGCTGCTGGTCAGTCCGGAGCGGTTGAACAACCCGGACTTCCGCGACGACGTGCTGCCGTCACTGGCCCGCGACGCGGGCCTGGTCGTGATCGACGAGGCGCATTGCGTCTCGGACTGGGGACACGACTTCCGCCCCGACTACCGCCGGATCCGCACGCTGGTGGCCGAACTGGGCAGCGACATCCCGGTGCTGGCCACCACGGCAACCGCCAACGACCGCGTGGTCGACGACGTCGCCGAGCAACTCGGGGTGGGCGGCACCGACACGCTGGTGCTGCGCGGCGGGCTCGACCGGGAGTCGCTGCGGCTGGCCGTCGTCCGGGCCGGCAACCCGGCGCGTCGTTCGGCATGGCTTGCCGCACACCTGGATTCGCTGCCCGGCTCCGGCATCGTGTACACGCTGACGGTCGCGCAGGCCGCCGACGTGGCGGCCATGCTGAGGGAACGCGGGCACGCCGTGGCGTCCTACACCGGGGCCACCGAGGCCGCCGAACGCGAACAGCTCGAAGCGGACCTGCAGCACAACCGCGTCAAGGCACTCATCGCCACGTCGGCGCTCGGAATGGGTTTCGACAAGCCCGATCTGGGGTTCGTGGTGCACCTGGGAGCGCCGGCGTCGCCCATCGCCTACTACCAGCAGGTCGGGCGTGCCGGTCGCGCCACCGCCAGCGCCGAGGTGATCCTGCTGCCGGGCGCCGAGGACCGCGACGTGTGGCGTTACTTCGCGTCGGTGGCCTTTCCCGCCGAACCCATGGTGCGCACGGTCCTGCGGGCGCTCGACCCGGAGCGCCCCCAGTCCACGCCTGCGCTGGAGCCGCTCGTCGATCTGAACCGGACCCGGCTGGAGATGGTGCTCAAGGTCCTCGACGTCGACGGTGCCGTACGGCGGGTCAAGGGCGGATGGATCGCCACCGGCGAGCCGTGGTCCTACGACGAGGCGCGGTACCGCCGCCTCGACGAGGCGCGGCAGCGGGAGCAGCAGGCGATGCTCGACTACGTCGAGACCTCCGAGTGCCGGATGGCGTTCTTGCGCCGCCAGCTCAACGACCCCGAACTCGTCGAGGGGCAGACCTGCGGCCGGTGCGACAACTGCACGGGCGCGCACTACGACGCGGACGTCGACGCCGAGGTCGCCGAGGCCACGCGGGCGCAGCTGATGCGGCCCGGCGTCGAGGTCGCGCCCCGCAAGCAGTGGCCGTCCGGGTTGGCGAAGTTGGGGGTGTCGTTGAGCGGCAGGATCTCCGACGGTCCCGCGCCGGGCAGGGCCATCGGCCGGCTGACCGATCTGGGTTGGGGTGCCCGGCTGCGGGCGGTGCTCGACGGCCCCGACGGCGAGGCGTCGGACGACGTCGTCCGCGCCGCCGTGGACGTGCTGGCGGCATGGACCTGGGAGACCCGCCCCACCTCGGTGCTGGCGCTGGACTCCGCGACGCATCCGCTGCTGATCGGCTCGCTGGCGCGCCGTCTCGCCGAGCTGGGCCGGTTGACCGATCTGGGCACGCTGCGGTATTCGGCGCACCGCCGCCCGGCGACCGCCGCCAACAGTGCCTACCGCGTGGCTGCCCTCGACGGCGCGTGGGACGAACCCGCGTTGCCCGAGTTGGACGGGCCCGTGCTGCTGGTCGACGACCGCACCGATTCCGGGTGGACGCTGACCATGGCCGCGCGGGTGGTACGGCGCGCCGGCGCCCCGCAGGTGCTGCCGTTCGCGATCGCGGCGGTCAGCTGACCGCGGCCGCGCGCACCCCGCCCAGCTGCGCGGTGAGCGCGTCGGCGCACGCGATCACCCCGCGCGCGTGCCTGGCGATCTCGGCGTCGGTGAGAGCCTTGCCGACGTGCAGGGAAGCGACCATCGCCTGCCTGCCGTAGTGGTCGAACACCGGTGCCGACAGCACGCTGATGTCGTGCCGGGGTCCGGCGGACTCGCCGCGCAGGTACACGCGTTCGCCGACGTCGGAGATGAGTTCGCCCAGGAGTGCGCGCAGTTCGTCGGGCAGCGTCGCCGACATCCCGGCGAGCATGGCGTAGAGGCGTCGCCCGCCCGGGGTGAGCCGCTCGGCGAGGTATCCGGTGGTCCGGCACTCGGTGATGACGCGGTCGAGCCGCTCGGAGGCGGTGCGCAGCGGGATGGTCGGCTCGCGCGTCAGCCAGTCCTGCAACGCCTCGTCGTCCCAGAGCACGAACATCAGGCCGACCGGGGGAGCGAATGGGTAGCTCTGACCGACGCGCACGCCGGTGTCGCCACCCACCAGTTCGAGCAGCGTGATGCGGTCCTCGACGACGGCCGAGAGGGCCGCGGTGGTGCCGAACTCGGTGGCCAGGCGGGCCAGCTGCTCGCGGGCCGCGGGACCTGCCCGCAGCGACTCCTGCGCGACGTGGCCGAGTGAGATCAACGACGGGCCAAGGCGATACGTCTTGTCGACCGCATCGCGGATGAGGTAGCCCGACGCGGCCAGAGCGCTCACGATGCCCAGGCAGGTGGGCTTGCTCTGCCCCACCCGGCGCGCCAGTTCCGAGACGCCGAAGCGTTCGTGCGGGTGTTGGGCGAGGAAGTTGAGCACCTCCACCACGCGCAGCGTGGGCGGTGACACCCGACCGGCCATGGCACTCCCTCCTCGACGTTGACTCAAAGTAGAACACGTTCTAGTGTCAGGTCGGAAAGTCTACCGTGACGGTTCGTTATTGGAACGCACGGCGTGAGGTTTGGAGGCAGCACGTGTTCTCGACACCACTGGCCGAGGCGATCGCGGAGGCCGAACGGTTGGTCGCCGAGGCGCCCTTCATCGAGTCGGAAGCCGATCTGCTCGAAGGACTGCAGTACCTGGCGGGCTGCATCGCGGCGTGCACCCACGTCGCATTCGACTACGACCGCGACCACCCGTTCTTGCACAGCGGGACCGGTCCGTTCACCAAGATGGGCCTCGACAACCCGGACACCATGTACTTCGGCACGCGCGTCCGACCCGGCCACGAGTACGTCGTCACGGGCACCCGGGGGACCACCACCGACGTCAGCTTCCAGCTGCTCGGCGGGGAGTACACCGACGAGGTGGTGCCCGACAGCGCGACGGCGTTCGACGACCGCCGGCTCGACATCGCCGACGACGGTTCGTTCGAGTGGCGCTTCACGCCGGATGTCCCGTCGCAGTTGGTGATTCGCGAGGTGTACAACGACTGGTCGGCACGTCGTGGGACTTTCGCGATCGCACGGTCGGACACTGCGGGGACCGCGCCGCCGCCGCTGACGCGCGAGCAGATCGAGAAGCGGTACGCCGTGGCGGGAAAGCAGTTGGTGCAGCGCGTGAAGACGTGGTTGCAGTTCCCGAAGTGGTTCTACGACGACCTGCCGGTCAACACGCTGACCGCGCCCCGGTTGACCCCGGGTGGGCTGGCGACGCAGTACTCGTCGGTGGGTCACTTCGACCTGGCGCCCGACCAGGCCATGGTCATCACGCTGCCGGTGTCCGACGCCCCGTACCTCGGCTTCCAGCTCGGCAGCCTGTGGTACGTCTCGCTCGACTACATCAACCACCAGACGTCGCTCAACGGCACGCAGATGCAGGCCGACCCGGACGGCATGATCCGCATCGTGGTGTCGGATCTCAACCCCGGCGTCACCAACTGGTGCGAGACCTTGGGCCGCCGTCGTGGGTACCTGCAGTTCCGCTGGCAGCGGGTGTCGCGCGAACTCACCCCCGCAGACGGCCCCACCCTCGAGATCGTGGCCGCCGGGGACGTCGCCGGCGCGTTGCCGCATTACGACGCGAACCGGATCACCGAGGAACAGTGGCGAGCGCGGATCGCGCTGCGGCAGAGGCAGATCGGCGAGAGGATGGTGGGCTGACCCATGGCCGGACTACTGGCGGACAAGGTCGTCGTCATCAGTGGGGTGGGGCCCGCGCTGGGGAGCACGCTCGCACGCCGGTGCGCGTCCGAGGGGGCCGACCTGGTGCTCGCGGCACGCACCGTCGAGCGCCTCGAGGACGTCGCCAAGACCGTGACCGAGCTGGGCAGGCGCGCGGTGACGGTGGGCACCGACATCACCGACGAAGCGCAGGTGGCCCGGTTGGTCGACGAGACCGTGCGCGCCTACGGCAAGGTCGACGTGCTGATCAACAACGCCTTCCGGGTGCCGTCGATGAAGCCGTTGGCCGACACCACCTTCGAGCACATGCGCGACGCCATCGAGCTGACGGTGTTCGGCGCGTTGCGGCTCATCCAGGGCTTCACGCCGGCGCTGGCCGAGGCCAGCGGGTCGGTGGTCAACGTCAACTCGATGGTCGTGCGGCACTCGCAGGCGAAGTACGGCGCCTACAAGATGGCGAAGTCCGCGCTGCTGGCCATGTCGCAGTCGCTGGCCACCGAGCTGGGGCCGCAGGGCATCCGGGTGAACTCCGTGCTGCCCGGCTACATCTGGGGTGGCACGCTGGAGAGCTACTTCTCGCACCAGGCCGGCAAGTACGGCACCACGGTCGACGAGATCTACGCCGCCACCGCGGCCGCGTCGGACCTCAAGCGGTTGCCCACCGAGGACGAGGTGGCCTCGGCCATCCTCTTCATGGCCAGCGACCTGTCCAGTGGCATCACGGGGCAGGCGTTGGACGTGAACTGCGGGGAGTACAAGGCATGAGCCGCGAAGGCGACGACGAGTGAGGATCGCAGCGAGGGACGAGCGAGGACCGGAGCGAGGAGGAGTCGAGCCATGAGCCGCGAAGGCGACGACGAGTGAGGATCGCAGCGAGGGACGAGCGAGGACCGGAGCGAGGAGGAGTCGAGCCATGAGCAGCACGCGCACGAATGTCGGGACCGTGGAGGACCTGCACGCGTCGGCCGTGAAGGCCTGCGGCCTGGACGACTTCGGCGGTGACGACGACGATTACCGCGAAGCGCTCGCCGTGCTGTTGGATTCGTATGCCCGCGAGGCGGATCTGACCGAGTTCGGCAGCAAGATGCAGCGCTTCTTCGTACGCAATGCGCTGGTGGCGCGGCTGGTCTCGGAGGCGGCGTTCAAGCAGTACCCGCAGCACGCCGACGTGCCGATCGAGCGGCCCATCTTCGTCACCGGGCTGCCGCGCACCGGCACCACGGCCATCCACCGGCTGCTGGCCGCCGATCCGGCTCATCAGGGTCTCGAGCTGTGGTTGGCGGAGTTCCCGCAGCCCCGACCGCCACGGGAGACGTGGCCGCAGAACCCGGTGTTCGCCGAGTTGGACGCCCGCTTCAAGAAGGCTCACGAGGAGAACCCCGACTACACCGGGCTGCACTACATGACGGCCGACGAGGTCGAGGAGTGCTGGCAGCTGCTGCGCCAGTCGTTGCACTCGGTGTCCTACGAGACGCTGGCGCACGTGCCGACGTACGCCCAGTGGCTGGCGCGTCGGGACTGGGCGAAACCCTATGCCCGGCACCGGAAGAACCTGCAGCTGATCGGCTTGCACGAGCCCGAGAAGCGGTGGGTGCTGAAGAACCCCAGCCACCTGTTCGCCCTCGATGCGCTGTTCGAGACCTACCCCGATGCCCTCGTCGTGCAGTGTCACCGGCCGCCCGAGACCATCATGGCGTCGATGTGCTCGCTGGCCCAGCACACCACCGAGGGCTGGTCGACCGCCTTCCGCGGCGAGGTGATCGGGGCCGACGCCCTGGAGACCTGGTCGCGCGGGCTGCGGTTGTTCGCGCAGGAGCGCGCCAAGCACGACCCGGCGCAGTTCTGCGACGTCGACTACTTCGCGTTGGTGAAGGACCCGATCGCGACGGTCGCCGACGTGTACCGGCACTTCGGCATCGAGTTGACCGATGCGGCACGGAGCGCCATGGCCATGGCCGACGAGGCCAGCAGGCAGGGTCCGCGCGCGCCCAAGCACACCTACTCGTTGGCCGACTACGGCCTGACCGCCGAGCAGGTCAAGGAACGGTTCGCGGGTCTGGTCTGAGCCGAAGCTGACTGCGCCGCTGGCACTCTGAGGTCATTAAGCGGAACGGGCGGCTGATTGGGTGTGGCAAGGCAGCTCAGCTACCGCTGATTGGCCCAGAGCCGGCCACGCCCCAAATGCATGTAGGCACACCCTGCGGCGCACCGATGTCCACCGCAGTCAACCGAAACTTGGCTAGCCGCTGCTTGTGGTCTAGGCCGGCGATGTCGGCGCCAGGCCGGCCATGGCCGGTCGGTCCCAATAGATTTCGAGCAACGATGATGACATCGGCGCGTCGGATCGCGACTGAAACTGTCACTCGGCGCTGCTGCAGGCTCAACCCTAAAGATGATTGCTAGAAGAGGCCGGAGTCGGCTTGAATCGGCCCAAGCTCAAGCGGTCACAAGTAGGCGTCAGACCCCTTAGCTGCGCGAGGGCTCAACGACCCATACCCCCTTCAACGGATGCCAAAGACGTACGTGCTTTGTCAACCATGCTGGCAAAGACTGAAGATGGCGTACGACGAGGGAGGTCGGCCGAAGCGCCCTCACGCAGATCGCATGGTTTGATGAGCTTGTTTTGGCGAGATCAACGGGGGATGTTGGTGCAGCGAATTTTGGGTTGGGTCGCAGGCCGTTCTTTGTCTCTGGGTATCACTACGTCCGCTGGCGCAGCTTTCGCGTGGACTGTGCTCGCAATCTGTTGGGCTGCGGCTGGTTGCGAATTTAACAATCCTCCGCCTGCCCCAGCCGGCGTACCTTCGCCAACGTCGGTGCCACCGGCCGACCCTCCGCAGCCGTCTTACTGGCCTTCCTGGATTGTTTCTATGCCGGATCCGGCGGCCACGCTGATTGGTGCAGTTGTCACGATGATTGCTGCGTACATAGCATTTAAGGCTGTTTTGCGCCAAATCTCTGCCAACAACGATGCGGTTCGTTTGCAGATTGCTAATAACGAGCAGAGTGTGCGACTGCAGATAGCCGCGAGCGAAGCAGCCGTTGGCAAACAAATCGCAGCTAATGAGGCTGCGACCCGCCGTCAGATCCAAGCAAATCAGGAAGCCGTCCAGCAGCAAATTGCAGCCAGCGAACGGCTGGCCAGAGTCCAGATTTCAGCAAACCAGGCCAACGTCGCTGATCAGATCAGTGTGGAGAAGCGCAGTTTACGTCGGTCCGAGCGAGCCGAGGTGGTTATGGAGGCCGCTGATATAGCTGAGACATGCGTGCTACGTTTGCTAGATGAGAAGTTCAGCAAAGCCACTCCGGATTGGCAACGGGAAATAGTTGAAATAAGAGTGCGGAGTCTAGTGCGCAAGATGAGTTTCCTTGATATGGAGGAAGCGTCGGCCGGTTTGCAGCGATTCTGGGAGATAATCGACCCGCATTTGCGTCATCAGAAAATGTATATCGATCCCATCCGGCTACAGGGGAGATTGCCGCACGTACTATCCGAGACGTTGCGAATCTTCAAGCAATCTCTTGGGGACTAGTGTCGATCCACGTGGGGCGGATAGACCGCAGCGTTAAGCTGTACGCGTAGCTGAGGGCGTGAGTCGGACAAGCAGAAGCTTGTGGTTGCGGTCGACCGATTTCCGAGTCTTGCCGCTCTCGAATTCGAGGCACTGAGCGCCGACAACGCCTCTTGGGCGATCGCCTTGGCCTCGGAATGGGCCACGCCCGAGGCAACCTAGACGCTGCCCGGCTCTTTGTGCGTTGATTGACCTCGAAGTGTCTTGCCCTATCTAGCAGCCAACCGCTCGCCTTGCGGAACACGTTAGCGATGGACGTTTGTGCTCAGCCGTCGCCGGGTGACGGCGCGCTGGACACCTCTTCCAGGCAGCCCTCGGAGACTGCGTGCTTGATGCTGTCGGCCAGGCGGGGGCACGACCGCGCGCGGCTGCTGTCACCGCCTGCAGCACGTAGCTCGTGAAAGACCGCGCAGCGCCGGGAAGCCCCGGAGTTCCACTGCACCGCGGTGTGGGCCGGACCCAACTTCTTGACCGCGACGGTGACGTGGCAGAACCGGCAGTCCACCGGAACCAGTCCGGCGGTCAGGTAGCGCTCGCGATCGGCCAGGCTGGCCGCGCGGACCGCAGCCGCCCGCGCGGGATCACCGGCGAAATCCGGTGCCTTGGACCAGCTTCGGCCCCCGCCGGCGGCCGTGTCGTGACCGTCGTCGTGGTCCTGGTGGTGATCCTCGTCGTGACCGGACAGCTGGAGCATGGATCGCGCGAGATCGTCCACCGGGGGTGGGGTTTCGGGGTGCGCGCGCTCGTCGTGGGTGGTCATGGCACCGCCTAGCTCGGCTGCTCGGCTTCCTGGCGACGCAGGTTCTCCTCCACCTCGACGTGCCACTTCTCGTTGGCGGCCGTGGTGTCGACCTCGACCTCGAAGCGATCCGTCATGTCCGGCGTGACGTCGGCGACGTCGACGTAGAACTGCTGATACCACCGGCGCATCTGGTAGACCGCGCCGTCCTCCTCCACCAGCAGGGGATTGTCGATGCGGGTCTTGTGCTTCCAGATCTCGACGTCCTGCAGGAAACCCTTACTGACGCCCTCGGTGAACACGCGGGCCAGCTTGTCGGTGGTCTTCTCGTCGAGGCCCTTGGGCTTCTCCACGATCACGCCCCACTGCAGGACGAAGGAATCCTGCGTGACGGGGTAGTGGCAGTTGATGAGGATGGACTCGGCCTTGAATCCGCCGTAGTTGTTGTGCAGCCAGTTGATCATGAACGACGGCCCGAAGTACGAGGCCTCCGAATCCAGGTGGGCCTCGCCGTAGGTGGTGCCCATGTCGTTGACGTCCGGCCTGCCGACGTTGTGGAGGTACTGGCTGGCGACGTGACCTTCGAAGACGTTCTTGAAGTACGTCGGCAACCCGTAGTGGATGTAGAAGAAGTGCGCCATGTCGGTGACGTTGTCGATGATCTCGCGGCAGTTGCTGCCCTCGATGAGCATCGTGTTCCACCGCCATTCGGTCCAGCCGTCGTCGGCGAACTCCGGGATGTCGGGGATGCGGACCTCCGGCTGGGGTGGGTTGCCCTCGTGGTCGTGCCAGACGAACAGCAGACCGCCGCGCACGTCGGTCTCCCACGCCCGGGTGCGGGCCAGGCGGGGGGTGCGCTTGGCGTAGGGCACCAGCTTGCACTTGCCGTCGCCGCCCCACCGCCAGTCGTGGAACGGGCAGGCGACCTCGTCACCCTTGACGGTGCCCTGGGACAGGTTGCCGCCCATGTGGCGGCAGTAGCCGTCGAGGACCTTCACGTCGCCGTGGGAGTCGGCGAAGACCACCAGCATGGTCCCGAAGATCTCGATGCCATGGGGTTTGCCGTCGAGGTAGTCCTTCACGGGGCCGAGGCAGTGCCAGCCGCGCGCGTACCGGTCCGGCAGCGCGCCGGTGTCGATCTCGCGGACTCCAGCGGTTTCGGTACTCACGGTTGGCCTCCCGTATCGGTGCATCTAACTAGAACACGTTACAGTTTTGGTCCCGGGTCGCGCAACGCAAACGCCGCAGGCCGCACCCACCTCGCGGTATAACCAGACGATGCCGCTGTATTCCTTCGAAGGCCGGTCGCCCGTGATCGATGGGTCCGCCTTCGTGGCACCCACGGCGGTGCTGGTCGGGGACGTGCACGTCGAAGCCGGTGCGTCGGTGTGGTTCAACGCGGTGCTGCGGGCCGACTTCGCCCCGATCATCATCCGGCAGGGCGCCAACGTGCAGGACTGCAGCGTGCTCCACGCCCCGCCCGGCATTCCCACCGACATCGGGCCCGGCGCCACCATCGCGCACTCCTGCGTCGTGCACGGCGCCCACGTCGGTCAGGACACCGTGATCGCCAACCACGCCACGGTGCTCGACGGCGCCGTCATCGGCAGGCGCAGCCTCATCGCCGCGCACTCGCTGGTGACCGGCGAGACCAAGATCCCCGACGACGTGCTGGTCACCGGTGCGCCCGCCCGGGTGCGCGGACCGGTCGCGGGCACCGGCGCGGAACGCTGGATCAACATGACGGCGGCGACGTACCAGGGACTGGCCGCGCGCTACCGCGCGGGGTTGGAGGAGGTCACCGGATCCTGACGGGTCTCAGACCGGCCGGGCGCTGTCGGTCGCGGCGTCGACCTCCCAGTACGCGCGCAACGCCACGATCTTGCCCGCGTCGTCGACCCGGTAGGTGAACACGCCCTCGGCGACCACGCGATACCCGGCTGCGACGATGACGATGTGGCCGACGTTGGCCTCCTCGTGGCCGCAGACGTAGCTCTTCTGGAAGCAGAACTCCAGTTGGCTGGGCGCGATCGCCATGTCGTAGAACCGGGCGATGGCCTCCTTGCCACGATGACCCCTGCCCTCGGGGTCGAAGTGCGACGGGCCGATGGGATCCTCGACCACGGCGTCGTCGGCGAACAGCTCCAGCCACGCCTGCTTGTCGTGTGCGACGGCCGCGGCACGGGACCGTCGGCCCGCCAGCGTCACCGCCGCCACGTCGGCCATCACGACCCCGGTTTGTCGGAGCCGACGACCCACATCGAGTAGTACTGCGAGCCGCCGCCGTACGCGTGCCCGAGCGCCTTGCGGGCCCCCTCGACCTGGTGCGCGCCGGCCTTGCCCATCACCTGGATGGCCGACTCGGCGAACCGGATCATGCCCGACGCGCCGATCGGGTTCGACGACAGCACGCCGCCGGAGGGGTTGAACGGGATGCGGCCGCCGATCGCGGTCTCACCGGCCTCGGTGAGCTTCCAGCCCTCGCCCTCGGCCGCGAAACCCAGGTTCTCCAACCACATCGGTTCGAACCACGAGAACGGCACGTACACCTCGCCGACGTCGATCTCGTCGATGGGGCTGGTGATGCCGGCGTCGCGCCAGAGCGCCTTGGCCGCGTCGCGGCCTGCCTGGGGATTGACCTGGTCGCGTCCGGCGTAGGCGAGCGGCTCGGTGCGCAGCGCCGTGGCGTGCACCCATGCCACGGTGTGTCCCTCCGCCAGTCGGGCCTCCGCTGCCGCCTCGTCGCCGATGACGATGGCCGCCGCGCCGTCCGACGACGGACAGGTCTCGTCGAATCGGATGGGGTCCCAGAGCATCTGGGACGCCATCACCTTCTCCAGCGTGATGTCCGGCTGGTGCAGGTGTGCCAGTGGGTTCTTGGCGCCGTTGAGGCGGTCCTTGACCGCGACCATGGCGCCGATGTGGTTCGGTGCGCCGGAGCGTCGGATGTAGGCGCGCACGTGCGGTGCGAAGTAGCCGCCTGCGCCGGCGCCCACCGGCTTCGTGAACGGCACCGGAATGCTCAACGCCCACATGGCATTCGACTCGGACTGCTTCTCCCACGCCATGGCCAGCACGCGGCGGTACTTCCCGGACTGCACCAGCGATGCCGCGACCACCGCCGTCGAGCCGCCTACCGAACCCGCGGTGTGCACGCGGATCAGCGGCTTGCCGGTGGCACCGACGGCGTCGGCCATGAACAGTTCGGGCATCATCACGCCCTCGAAGAAGTCCGGCGCCTTGCCGACGACCACGGCGTCGATGTCGTCGAACGTCGAGCCCGAGTCGGCCAGCGCCTTGTCGATGGCCTCGCGCACCAGGCCGTTCATCGACACGTCGAGCCGCTTGGCGACGTACTTGGTCTGCCCGGTCCCCAGGACCGCCGCGTTCCTACCCGCCATCAGCTCTCTCCTTCCAGCACGGCCACCAGATTCTGTTGCAGTGCAGCACCGCTCGTCGCGTGGGCGAGCACTCGGCCCGCGGAACCGTCGAACACGTGCTGGGCGGCGAAGCCGATGCGTTCCAGGCCCGCGACGAACATCGGGTTGGCGGCCAGGGCCCCGCCCGACGGGTTGACCGACGTGTCCTTGCCGAGCCCGATGGCCTCGGTGAGGATCAGCTGCTGGTGGCTGAACGGGGCGTGCAACTCGGCCACCTCGATCGAGGCCGCATCGCCGCCGGTCGCGGCCGCGGCCGAGGCGGCCGTCGATGGCGAACTGGTGAGGTCGCGCGCACCCAACACCGGGGTTTCGATGCGGTGCTCGATGCCGGTGATCCACGCGGGACGCTCGCGCAGTTCGCGGGCCCGGTCCCCAGAGGCCAGGACGATGGCGGCGGCGCCGTCGGTGATCGGCGCGATGTCGTGGCGGCGGAGGGGATTGGCGAAGTAGGGCCGCGCCAGGAGGTCGTCGACCGAGTCGGCGGGAGGTTCCCCGTCGGTGCGCTGCGCCACGGCGAACGAGTCCAGGGCCACCTGCGCCATCTGCGCGGCCGACCACTTGCCGGTGTCCAAGCCGATGCGGGCCTGCAAGCCCGCCTGCGAGACGGCGTCGGGCCACAGCGGTGCCACCGTGTAGGGATCGGTCTGCAGGGCCAGCACGCGGCGCAGCACACCGGCGCTCGACTTGCCGAACGCGTACACCAGCGCGGTGTCCACCTGCCCGGTGAGGATCTTGAGGTAGGCCTCGTACAGCGCCCAGGCACCGTCCATCTCGACGTGGGACTCGTTGATGGGCGGTACGGCACCGATCGAGTCGATGGCCGAGATGAACGAGAATGCGCGCCCGGCAAGGTAATCGGAGGAGCCGGAGCACCAGAAGCCGATGTCGGTCTGCTTGAGGCCCAACTCGGCGTAGAGCTGGGCGAAGCACGGCATCAACATCTCGACGCCGTTGGTGGTGCCCTCGGTGCGGCGGACGTGCGGGGCGTGTGCGAAGCCCACCACCGCAACGCTGCGATCAGACATGAGTGTTCCTTCTCTGGTGGTGTGGCTCTAGAGGTGGTGGCGGTAGGACTCGTAGTCGGCGTCGGGCTCGCCGGTGGGCCGGAAGTGGTCGATGTTGTCGATGCCCAGGCCCCACTCGTCGCGCGGCTTCCACACGGCCTCGACCCGCATGCCCATCCGCACCTCGGTGGCCTCGATCTCGGTGACGAGGTGCAGGAACGGGATGTCGGCGCCGTCGAGCAGCACGTACGCCGCAACGTAGGGCGGCTTGATGCGTTGTCCGGCGAACGGGATGTTGATGATCGCGAACGTCGTCACGGTGCCGCGGTCGGGCAGCTCGATGAACTCGTCGAGCGCCAGGCCGGTCGCCGGGTCGGCCTCCTTGGGCGGGAAGTACACCTTGCCGGGTGCGCCGTCGCGGCCCTTCGCCGTGCGGGCGCCGAGCAGCTTGCCCTGCTCCAGACCGCGCAGGAACGTACTCTCCGGAAGCGAAGCGGTGTGCTGGATCTCGATGTTGCTCGGGATGACCACCATGGTGACGGGGTCGCGCTCGTCGTCCTCGGCGGGCACGTCCTCGGCGGTGTCGCCCAGCTCGAAGTACGCGATGTCGGTGATCGCGCCGACGGTCTCGTCGGCCCAGTGGACGTGCACGCGGGCGCCCGTGCTGATGCCGTCGGACCCCGCGTCGCCGGTGTCCACGGCGTGCAGCATCGAGGTGTCGGCGCCGTCGAGCCGGATGAGCGCCCACGCGAAGGGACGACTCAGTGGCTGCCCGTCCAGGGGCTGCGGTTGCCACGTCCACGATACGACCGTGCCGACGCTGCTCACCGGTACGATCTCGGTCAGCCGCTCATAGGTGACGGGATCGAACTCCGCAGGCGGCACCAGGACTCGGCCGTCCGAGCCGCGCACGCCGACGACGCGTCGGCTGCGCAGCTCGGTGAAGAAGTGGCCGAGGAGGGGGCCTACTGAACGGGTGTAGTCGAAAGACAGCTTCAACGGAGCCGAAAGAGGCGGCTCGTGGTCTTCCACTCCTGGTGGGGTAGTGGCCGGGCTGCTTTGGCTGGCGCTCACGCATCGAGTAGAACAGGTTCTAAGAATCGTCGCAAGGACGGGTCTCGGCCCGGGAAGGTTGGCCCCTGTGAAGTTGGGATTGCAGCTCGGATACTGGGGCGCCAAGCCGCCCACCGATCACGCCGAACTCGTCGCGACGGCGGAGGAGGTCGGGTTCGACACCGTCTTCACCGCGGAGGCATGGGGATCGGACGCGTTCACGCCGCTGGCGTGGTGGGGACGCGAAACCACCCGCATGCGACTGGGCACGTCGGTGGTGCAACTGTCGGCGCGCACGCCCACGGCGTGCGCCATGGCGTCGCTGACGCTCGACCACCTGTCCGGGGGCCGGCACGTCCTGGGTCTCGGCGTCTCCGGACCGCAGGTGGTCGAGGGCTGGTACGGGGCGAAGTTCCCCAAGCCCCTGGCCCGCACGCGCGAGTACGTGGACATCCTGCGGCAGGTCTGGGCCCGGGAGGCGCCCGTGCACAGCGACGGTCCGCACTACCCGCTGCCGCTCACCGGGGAGGGCACGACGGGTCTGGGCAAGAACCTCAAGCCCATCACGCATCCGCTGCGCGCCGACATTCCGGTGATGCTCGGTGCCGAGGGGCCGAAGAACGTCGCCCTGGCGGCCGAGATCTGCGACGGCTGGCTGCCCATCTTCTACTCGCCCCGCATCGCCGACATGTACAACGAGTGGCTCGACGAGGGCTTCGCCCGCCCGGGCGCCCGGCGCACCCGGGAGACCTTCGAGATCTGCGCGACGGCGCAGGTGGTCGTCACCGACGACCGGCCCGGTGTGCTCGAGCTGATGAAGCCCCACCTCGCGCTCTACATGGGCGGGATGGGCGCCGAGGACACCAACTTCCACGCCGACGTCTACCGCCGGATGGGTTACGCGGAGGTGGTCGACGAGGTCACCGCGTTGTTCCGCAGCGACCGCAAGGATCAGGCCGCGGCGGTGATCCCGGACGAACTCGTCGACGACTCCGCGATCGTCGGTGACCTGGACTTCGTCAAGGGGCAGATCAAGGCGTGGGAGGCCGCGGGCGTCACGATGATGGTGGTCGGGGCGCGATCGGCGCAGCAGATCCGGGATCTCGCCGCGCTGGTCTAGGAGCCATGACTGGACACTTGCTTGCCAGGTGTCTAGAACGCGTTCTAGATTTGGGGCGTGACCGACGCCACACCCGCCTCGACGCATCTCGTCGCGGGTCGAACCGTGACCATGCCCGTCCGCATCCGCAGGGCGCGCCAGCACCTGGCGATGTTCTCCGTGGAAGCCGATGCCGCACAACGCATGATCGACTACAGCGGGTTGCGGGTGTGCCGATACCGGCCCACCCGGGCGATCGTGGTCCTGATGCTGATGGAGTACGTCGACGGCGACCTGGGCAGGTACTTCGAGTACGGCACCAACGTCATGGTGAACCCGCCGGGGTCGTCGGCGACGGGCGTGGGTGCGCTGCGCGACGCAGGCGCGTTCATCCATCACCTGCCCGTCGACCAGGCCTTCACGCTGGAGGCTGGACGCTCCATCTGGGGCTATCCGAAGGTGCTGGCCGACTTCACGATTCGTGACGGGCAGCGCTTTTCGTTCGACGTCGCCATCGACGGCACCTTCGTCGTGGGCATGGACTTCCGCCCCGGCGTGCGGCTGCCATCGGCGCTCACGGCGAAACCCCGGGTGCACCGCACGTATTCGCATCTCGACGGCGTCACCCGGGAGACGGCGGGCGAGATGACGACGTTCGGGCCCAGCTATCGGATCGGCGGAGCGTCGGTGCGGCTCGGCGACCACCCGTACGCCACCGAACTCGCGTCCCTGGGACTGCCCAGGCGCGCGCTGTTCTCGGGAGCCGCCGAGAACGTTCAGATGACCTTCGCCGACGCCGAGGAGATCGCATGACCGGCACGCTCACCGAGACCAGGCCCGACGTCGACCTGTCCGACGGCCGGTTCTACGCCGACGGCAACGCGCGCGCGGCGTACCGCTGGATGCGCGCGCACGAACCGGTGTTCCGCGATCGCAACGGTCAGGCCGCGGCCGCCAGTCATGCCGCGGTGCTCGACGCCGAGCGCACGCCCGAGCTGTTCTCCAACGCCGGCGGCATCCGGCCCGACCAGCCGGGCATGCCGTACATGATCGACATGGACGATCCGGCACATCTGTTGCGGCGCAAGCTCGTCAACGCCGGGTTCACCCGCAAGCGCGTGATGGACAAGCTGCCGTCGATCAACGCGCTGTGCGACACGCTGATCGACGCGGTGTGCGAGCGGGGGGAGTGCGACTTCGTCCGCGACCTCGCGGCCCCGCTGCCCATGGCGGTGATCGGTGACATGCTCGGTGTGCTGCCCGCCGAACGCGACATGCTGCTGAAGTGGTCCGACGACCTGGTGTGCGGGCTCAGTTCGCACGTCGACGAGGCGGCCATCGCGCTGCTGATGGAGACGTTCGCGGCCTACACCGAGTTCACCATGGACGTCATCAAGAAGCGGCGCGCCGACCCCACCGACGACCTGTTCTCGATCCTCGTCAACTCCGAGGTCGAGGGGCAGCGGATGGCCGACGAGGAGATCGTCTTCGAGACACTGCTCATCTTGATCGGCGGCGACGAGACCACCCGGCACACGCTCTCCGGCGGCACCGAACGGATTCTGCGCCATCGGGATCAGTGGGATCGGCTGGCGGCCAGCCCGCAGGAGTTGCTGCCCGGCGCCATCGAGGAGATGTTGCGGTGGACCTCGCCGGTGAAGAACATGTGCCGCACGGTGACGGCGGACACCGAGTTCCACGGCGCCGCCCTGCACGAGGGCGAGAAGATCATGCTGATGTTCGAGTCGGCCAACTTCGACGAATCGGTGTTCGGCGATCCCGAGAACTTCCGCATCGACAGGACACCCAACAACCACGTGGCCTTCGGCTTCGGGACGCACTTCTGCCTGGGCAATCAGCTGGCGCGCCTGGAACTGCGGATCATGCTCACCAAGGTGCTCTCGCGGCTGCCCGACCTGCGCCTGGCCGACGAGTCCCCGGTGGCACTGCGGCCGGCGAACTTCGTCAGCGGTCCCGAGGCCATGCCGGTGGTGTTCACCCCCACCGCGCGGCTGTCGGGATAGCGGGCCCCACCTCAGCTGCGCTACTTCATCTGCGCTACTTCATCTGGAACCGTGGCGGGCGCTTCTCCTTGAACGCGCGCGGCCCCTCCTTGGCATCCTCGGAGAGGAACACCGGGATGCCGTTGGCGGTGTCCGGCTTGAACGCCTCCTCCTCGTGCAGGCCCTCCGCCTCGCGGATGGTCTTGAGGATCGCCTGCACGGCCAAGGGGCCGTTGCCGTTGATCACCTCGGCGATCTCGAGGGCCTTGTCCAAGGCCGTGCCGTCGGGCACCACGTAGCCGATCAACCCGTATTGCAAGGCCTCGGCGGCGGTGATGTGGCGGCCGGTGAGCAACAGGTCGCACGCGATCGTGTACGGGATCTGTCGTGGCAACCGCACCGCCGAACCGCCCATCGGGTAGAGGCTCCACTTCGCCTCGGAGATGCCGAACTTCGCGCTCTCGCCGGCCACGCGGATGTCGGTGCCCTGCAGGATCTCGGTGCCACCGGCGATGGCGGGTCCCTCGACCGCGGCGATCAGCGGCTTCGTGAGGCGGCGGCCCTTGAGCAGCCCCTCGATCTTCGACGGGTCGTAGCTGCCGTCCTTGAACGACTCGCCGGGGGGCTTCTTGTTCGCGGCCTTGAGGTCCATGCCCGCGCAGAAGTAGCCGCCGGCACCCGTCAGGATGCACGTGCGGATCTCCGGATCGGAGTCCACCCGGTTCCACGCGTCGACCATGATCGAGAGCATCTCGCCCGACAGCGCGTTGCGTGCCTCGGGACGGTTGAGGGTGACGATCAACGTGTGTCCGCGCTGCTCGACGAGGGCGTCGGGACCTTTCGAGGGCTCGCTCACCGGCGTCCGCCTTTCATCGTCGAAGACAGTGACTTGTCTGAAAATGTAACACGTTCTAATTTAGAGTCGTGGCCCTCAACATCGCCGATCTCGCCGAGCACGCCATCGACGCCGTGCCAGACCGCATCGCCCTGATCTCCGAGGGCGAGACACTCACCTACGCCGAGTTGGAGGACAAGGCGAATCGCTTCGCCCACTACCTCACCGACCACGGCGTGCAGAAGGACGACAAGGTCGGGCTCTACTGCCGCAACCGCATCGAGATCGTGATCGCGATGCTCGGGATCGTCAAGGCCGGCGCCATCCTGGTCAACGTCAACTTCCGCTACGTCGAGGGCGAGCTGAAGTACCTGTTCGACAACTCCGACATGGTGGCGCTGGTGCACGAACGCCGCTACGCCGACCGCGTGGCCAACGTGCTGCCGGAGACGCCCGCCGTGCGGACCATCCTGGTGGTCGAGGACGGCACGGACGAGGACTACGAGCGGTACGGCGGCGTCGAGTTCGGAGCCGCGCTCGAAACGGCCTCCCCGGAACGTGATTTCGAGCCCCGCAGCGCCGACGCCATCTACCTGCTCTACACCGGCGGCACCACGGGCTTCCCCAAGGGCGTGATGTGGCGCCACGAGGACATCTACCGGGTGCTGTTCGGCGGCACCGACTTCGCCACGGGCGAGCCGATCGCCGACGAGTACGACCTGGCCAAGCAGGGCGCGGCGAGCCCGCCGATGATCCGCTACCCCATCCCGCCGATGATCCACGGCGCCACCCAGTCGTGCACCTGGATGTCGATCTTCTCGGGCCAGACCACGGTGCTGGCGCCGGAGTTCGACGCCGATTCGGTGTGGCGCACCATCCACGAGCACAAGGTGAACCTGCTGTTCTTCACCGGTGACGCGATGGCGCGGCCGCTGCTCGACGCGCTGTTGGCGCACCAGGATGCCGGCAACACCTACGACCTGGACTCGCTGTTCCTGCTCGCCAGCACCGCCGCGCTGTTCTCCACCAGCCTCAAGGAGAAGTTCCTGGAGCTGCTGCCCAACCGCATCATCACCGACTCGATCGGGTCCTCGGAGACGGGATTCGGCGGCACCAGCGTGGTGGCCAAGGGGCAGTCGCACACCGGCGGTCCCCGCGTCACCATCGACAAGAACACCAAGGTGCTCGACGAGGACGGCAACGAGGTCGAACCGGGTTCGGGCAAGCGCGGCATCATCGCCAAGTGCGGCCACATCCCGGTGGGCTACTTCAAGGACGAGAAGAAGACCGCCGAGACGTTCCGCACGTATCACGGTGTGCGCTACGCGATTCCGGGTGACTTCGCCGAGGTGGAGGCCGACGGGACCGTGACCATGCTGGGGCGGGGTTCGGTGTCCATCAACTCTGGCGGCGAGAAGATCTATCCCGAAGAGGTCGAGGCCGCGCTCAAGGGACACCCCGACGTGTTCGACGCACTGGTGGTCGGCGTACCGGACCCGCGCTTCGGACAGCACGTCGCCGCGGTGGTCCACCCCCGCGAGGGCACCCGGCCTTCGCTGGCCGATCTCGACGCGTTCGTACGCAGCGAGATCGCGGGATACAAGGTGCCCCGCAGTCTGTGGCTGGTCGAGGAGGTCAAGCGCTCGCCGGCAGGCAAGCCGGACTACCGCTGGGCCAAGGACGTCACCGAGGAACGCCCGGCGGACGAGGTCCACTCCAAGCACGCGACGACCAGCTCCTAGGCAGGATGACATGAGAACCGAACTCTGCGAACGCTTCGGCATCGACTACCCGATCTTCGTCTTCACCCCGTCGGAGAAGGTGGCGGCCGCGGTGAGCCGTGCCGGCGGCCTGGGCATGCTCGGCTGCGTCCGCTTCAACGACGCCGACGACCTCGAGCGCGTACTGCAGTGGATGGACGCCAACACCGACGGCAAGCCCTACGGCGTGGACATCGTGATGCCCGCCAAGGTGCCCACCGAGGGCACGTCGGTGGACATCAACAAGCTGATCCCGCAGCAACATCGGGACTTCGTCGACAAGACGCTCGCCGACCTCGGGGTGCCCCCGCTGCCCGCCGACGAGGCGAAGTCCGAAGGTGTGCTCGGCTGGTTGCACTCGGTGGCCCGCAGCCACGTCGAGGTCGCGCTCAAGCACCCCATCAAGCTCATCGCCAACGCACTCGGGTCACCGCCCAAGGACGTCATCGACCAGGTGCACGCCGCAGGCGTGCCGGTGGCCGCGCTGGCCGGTAGCGCCAAACACGCTCGGCGCCACGCCGACAACGGCGTGGACATCGTCATCGCTCAGGGCCACGAGGCCGGCGGCCACACCGGCGAGATCGCCTCGATGGTGCTGGTTCCCGAGGTCGTCGACGAACTTGCCGCCGCAGGCAACGGGGCGGCCGTGCTGGCTGCAGGCGGCATCGGCAGCGGTCGCCAGGTGGCGGCCGCGCTCGCGCTGGGCGCCCAAGGCGTCTGGATGGGCTCGGCGTTCCTCACCGCCGCCGAATACGACCTGGGCGTGCGCACCGAGGGCGGGGCGTCGGTGATCCAGCAGGCGCTGCTGGCCGCCGGGTCGAGCGACACCGTCCGCAGGCGGATCTACACCGGCAAGCCCGCTCGCCTGCTCAAGAGCCGCTGGACCGACGCGTGGGACGCCGACGGCGCCCCCGAACCGCTGCCCATGCCGCTGCAGAACATCCTGGTCAGCGAGGCGCATCAGCGGATGAGCGAGTCCACCGATCCCACGACGGTCGCCATGCCCGTCGGCCAGATCGTGGGACGGATGAACGAGATCCGGCCGGTGGCCGACATCATCGCCGAGCTGGTGTCCGGCTTCGACGAGGCCACCCGCCGCCTGGACGGCATCCGCGAAGGCTGACCGCAGGTGCGGTCCGCTAGCGGCGCCGCACCGGGTGCACGGGATCGCTGCAGTCGAGACCCTCGGCCGACAGCACCCGTTTGACCACCTTGAACGTCTCGGTCCGCGGCAGTGTGGTCGCGACGCGCACGAACGACGGCCACTGCTTGGGACCGAGGTCGTCCTGGGCCGCGAGGAACTCCTCGAACGCGGCGACGTCGAACCTCGCGCCGTCGGCGAGGACCAGCGCGGCCATAACCCGGTCACCGACCACCGGATCCGGAATCGGGTACACCGCGGTCTCCACGACGCCGGGATGGCGCAGCAGGATGCGTTCGATGGGCGCCGTGCCCAGGTTCTCGCCGTCCACGCGCATCCAGTCGCCAAGGCGGCCCGCGAAGTAGACGTAGCCGTTCTCGTCGCGGTAGGCGAGATCGCCGCTGTGGTACACCCCGCCCGCCATGCGCTGGGCCTCGGCGTCCGGATCGCCGTAGTAGCCCCGGAACCAGCCCCGTCCGGCGGGGTTGACCAGTTCGCCGACCCGTCCGGGCGGACATGGTTCGCCGGTGTCGACGTCGACGATCGCGACCTCGTCGGTGAGAGGACCGAGGGAACCCTCGGGGGTGTCCGGCGTGCGGCCGATGGCGATGCCGCCCTCGGTCGACCCGAACCCGTCGACCACCAGGACGCCGAACCGCTCACCGAACCGGCGGACGTCGCGTGCCGCACCCTCGTTGCCGTACAACACCTTCAAAGGGTTGTCGGCATCGTCGGGGCGCTCGGGGGTGGCGAGCACGTAGGACAGGGGCTTGCCGACGTAGTTCGCGTAGGTGGCCCCGTAGCGTCGCACGTCCGGGATGAACTTGGAGGCGGAGAACTTGCGGCGCAACGCGATCGACGCGCCGGCTGCGAGGGCCACGGCCCAGCCCGCCATGATCGCGTTGCTGTGGAACAGCGGCATGGACAGGTAGGCGGTGTCCTGCGGCCCCAGACCGAACCTGTCGGCCAGCATGCGCCCGGGAAACGCCACCTTGTCGTGCGTCACCCGTACCGCCTTGGGTTCGCCGCTGGTGCCCGAGGTGAAGATCAGCATGAACAGGTCGTCGGGCGCGGTCGCCGCGAAGGTGACCGGGGCGTCGCGATGGCCGTCGAGTTCGTCGGCCCAGGCCTGCGAGGTGACGTCGACGCACTCGACGCCCGCGGGCGCCGAGGCGGGGTCGTCGGTGAGGACCAGCTGGCAATCGGCACGCGCGACGTCGCGGGCGAACGCCGCGCCTCGGCGCGTGGGGTTCAAGCCCACCACCACGAGCCCCGTCATGGCGGCGGCACACAGCACCGCGGAGAAGACCGTGGTGTTGCCCAGCAGCACCCCCACGTGCGGCGGCGCATCCCGCGGCAACCGGGCCCGCAGCGCGGCCCCGATGCCGGCGGCGGTTCGCAGGTGATCGTGGTAGGAGACGTACGAATCACCCTCGTGGACACCGCGATCGGTGACCTCGACCAGGGGCGCGAGCAGGTCGGGGACCGTGGGATGGGGTGCGGTCACCCTAGACGGGCGTCTCGGCCAGTTCGCGCCCGATGCGCAGCAGCGCCCCCGTCGCGGTGCCCAGCGCGAACTCGCTCTGCTTGGCCGCCAGGAAGTATCGGTGCACCGGATGGTCGGTGTCGATGCCGACGCCCCCGTGGACGTGAACGGCCGTGTGGGCGACGCGATGTCCGGCCTCGGCCGCCCAGAACGCCGCCGAGTCCACCTCGAGGTCGGCGGGCAGGTCTTCCGAGACGCGCCACGCGGCCTGCGTCAGCGTCAGACGCAGCCCCTTGACGTCGATGTACCCGTCGGCCAGCCGTGACGACACCGCCTGGAAACTGCCGATCGGACGGTCGAACTGCTCCCGCTCGCGGGCGTAGGCCGACGTCAGCTCCAGCGCTCGCTCCAGCACGCCGAGTTGGAAGGCGGTGCGCCCGAGCATGGCTCGGGTTCGTAGCCAGGACAGCACCTCGGCGTCGCCGAGCACCCGGGACCCGTCGACCACGGTGCCCGCCAGTTCGAGGTGCCCGACGCTGCCATGACCGGTGGTGCGCTGCGAGGTCACCGACACCCCGTCGTCGGTCGCGGCGACGAGGAACACCGTGACGCCGCCGTCGGTCTCCGCGGGCACCAGGAATGCGTCGGCCACGGGCGCGAAGGGCACCACGGCGCGGGTGCCGGTGAGGGCGTGACCGCCGTCCGAGGTCGCCGCGGTCTGCACGGGACCCTGGCCCATCTCCGCGTCGAGCGCGACGGTCAGCACCGACTCGCCCCGCACCGCGGGCCCGGCCCACTGCGAGTGCAGCCCGGGTGAGCCGAATCGTGCCAGCGCCCCCGCGGCGAGCACCACCGACTCGAGGTACGGCACGGCGGCGAGCTGACGACCCAGCGCGGTCAGCACGGCCGTCTCCTCCAGCACGCCGAAGCCGCCGCCGCCGATGGCCTCGGGGGCCGTGGTCGACAGCACGTCGGCGTCGACGAGCTTGGCCCACAGGTCGCGGTCGAATCGTTCGTCCAGCGCGTCGAGGGCGCGCTGATGCTCGGGCGTGCACACCGATTCGGTGATGGTGCGCACCAGGCCACCCAGGTCGTCGCTGGCTTCCGTGGTCGTGAAGTCCATGTCGGTCGAAGTCCTTACCGGTTCACTCGGGGCAGCCCGAGGGCGACCATTCCGATGATGTCGCGCTGAATCTCGTTGGTGCCACCGCCGAACGTGAGGATGAGGCACGACCGGTGCATGCGCTCGATGCGCCCGCGAAGCAGCGCGCCGGGGGTGTCGGTGCGCAGCGTGGCGGCGGTCCCCAGGACCTCCATCAACAGGCGGTAGGCCTCGGTGGCCAGCTCGGTGCCGTACACCTTGGCCGCCGACGCGTCGGCGGGGGAGGGGGCGACGTCGTCGGTCGAGGCCAGCTCCCAGTTGATCAGCTTGAGCACCTCGGCCTTGGCGTGCACGCGAGCGAGGTTGAGCTGCACCCATTCCGAGTCGATCAGGCGTTTGCCGTGCGCGTCCTTGGTGTTCTGCGCCCATTCGCGCACGCTGCGCAGCGCGACGTAGATCGGCTGGGCCGAGACCAGGGCCACCCGCTCGTGGTTGAGCTGGTTGGTGACGAGCTTCCACCCGCCGTTCTCCTCGCCGACCAGAGCCGTCTTGGGGACGCGCACGTCCTGGTAGTACGTCGCGCTGGTGTCGACGCCCGACATGGTGTGCACCGGAGTCCAGGAGAAGCCCTCGGCGGTGGTCGGCACGATGAGCATCGAGATGCCGCGGTGCTTCTTCGCCTCGGGGTTGGTGCGCACGGCGAGCCAGACGTAATCGGCGTAGGCGATGAGGCTCGTCCACATCTTCTGGCCGTTGATCACGTAGTCGTCGCCGTCGTGCACGGCCGTCGTCCGCAGTGCCGCGAGGTCGGTGCCCGCACCCGGTTCGGAGTAGCCGATCGAGAAGTGCAGTTCGCCCGCGGCGATCTTGGGCAGGAAGAACGACTTCTGCTCGTCGGTACCGAAGTGCATGATCGTCGGCGCGACGCTGTTGATGGTCAGGAACGGCACCGGGACGTTGGCGATGGCGGCCTCGTCGTTGAAGATCAGGCTCTCCATGGGCGTGCGCTCCTGGCCGCCGTACTGCTTGGGCCAGTTGAGCGTCAGCCACCCGTCCTTGCCCATCTGCGCGACGGTGTCGCGGTAGACGGAGCCGCGTCCCATCTCGCCGTCGCCCGATGCCAGCGCCTCGGCGCGCTCGGCCGTCATGAGCGTGGTGAAGTACGACCGTAGTTCGCGGCGCAGCTCCTCCTGCTCGGGCGTGTATCCGATCCGCATCGCGTGTTCCCTCACCTCGTCGGGACGTGGCCGCAGGGCCCGTCGATCACTCCCGGTTGTAACACGTTCTAGTCTTGGAATCCAGGCCATGCTTTACTGCCACCGTCGACGCCGTGGTCGTATGGTGGCCCGAGACGACCCGCGGGTCCCCCCACAACGAGACGAGGAGTCAGTCATGCACGTGGACGTGGATCGAGATCGCTGCGAGGGCAACGCCGTGTGTCTGGGCATTGCGCCGGATCTCTTCGATCTCGACGACGAGGACTACGCGGTGGTCAAGGTCGATCCCGTGCCCGCCGACCAGGAGGCGCTGGCGGAGCAGGCCATCGCCGAGTGCCCGCGGGCAGCCCTGAGCCGCCGAGACTAGAGGCATTCGTAAAAGTGACCCGCCCGCAGCGCACCCGAGGAGTGAGATGACCAGCGATCTGTCCGGTTACGTCGCCGTCGTGACCGGCGCGGCCGCCGGCCTGGGGCGTGCCGAGGCCATCGGCCTGGCCCGCCAGGGGGCCACGCTGGTGGTCAACGACATGGCCGGTGCCCTCGAGAAGTCCGACGTGCTCGACGAGATCGCGGCCGCGGGCGCCAAGGGCGTGGCCGTGGCGGGCGACATCAGTGCGCGGGCGACGGCCGACGAGCTGGTCGCCACCGCCGACGGGCTCGGTGGGCTGGCCATCGTGGTCAACAACGCCGGCATCACGCGCGACAAGATGCTGTTCAACATGTCCGACGAGGACTGGGACGCCGTGATCGCCGTCCACCTGCGAGGACACTTCCTGCTCACGCGCAACGCCGCGGCCTACTGGCGGGACAAGGCGAAGGCCGACGGCGGGTCCGTGTACGGCCGTCTGGTCAACACGTCGTCGGAGGCCGGCCTCGCCGGTCCCGTGGGGCAGGCCAACTACGGCGCCGCGAAGGCCGGCATCACCGCGCTGACGTTGACGGCCGCGCGTGCCCTCGGGCGCTACGGGGTGCGAGCCAATGCCATCGCGCCGCGCGCTAGGACCGGGATGACGGCGGACGTGTTCGGTGATGCCCCGCAGCTCGCCGAGGGCGAGGTCGACGCGCTGTCGCCCGAGCACGTGGTGAACCTGGTGCGGTTCCTGTCGTCGCCTGCCTCGGATGGGGTCAACGGGCAGCTGTTCATCGTCTACGGTCCAACGGTGACGTTGGTGGCCGCACCGACGGCGGAGCAGCGCTTCACCGCTTCGTCGGACGCATGGTCGGCCGACGATCTCGACGCGACGTTGCGGGATTACTTTGCTGACCGTGATCCGGAACTCGGTTTCTCGGCCAGCGCCCTGATGGCGGGGCAAGACTGACGGTCTCGTTGTCGACGCCACCTCGGGTACTAGAACACGTTCTAGGATGATCTCTGTCACAGTGGCTTTGACCTGCGACGAAACCTCATTTCCGCGGGTATTTACGGTCTTTGACACTGCGAACATGTTCTAGTTAGTATGATCCGGCTCACTACGAGTGACGCTGCACACAGGGGTGAAATCCCGATCACGGCACGGTGTCGAAGCCGATTCGCCACGATCACGGTTCGCCCCTCGACCACGGAACGGAGCCAAGGTTGTTCGAACAACTTGCGGCTCCGGCTCGGGCAGTCGGCGGGTTCGTCGAGATGTCCCTGGAGACGTTCGTCAAGATCTGGCGGCGGCCGTTCCAGTTCCGGGAGTTCCTCGACCAGACCTGGATGATCGCCCGCGTGGCCCTGGTGCCGACGCTGCTGGTCGCCATCCCGTTCACCGTGCTGGTGGCGTTCACCCTGAACATCCTGCTGCGCGAGATCGGTGCTGCCGACCTGTCCGGCGCGGGCACGGCATTCGGCACCATCACCCAGCTCGGCCCGGTGGTCACGGTGCTGGTGGTCGCGGGCGCCGGGGCGACGGCGATCTGCGCCGATCTGGGCGCCCGCACCATCCGCGAGGAAATCGACGCCATGCGCGTGCTGGGCATCGATCCCATCCAGCGCCTGGTGGTCCCCCGGGTCCTGGCCTCGATGGTCGTGGCGCTGCTGCTGAACGGGCTGGTCTGTGCCATCGGACTGTCCGGTGGTTACGTGTTCTCCGTCTTCCTGCAAGGCGTGAACCCCGGCGCGTTCATCAACGGGCTGACCATCCTCACCGGTCTCGGAGAACTGCTGCTGGCGATGCTCAAGGCGTTGCTGTTCGGCCTGATGGCCGGGCTCGTCGGTTGCTACCGCGGCCTCACGGTGCAGGGTGGCCCGAAGGGCGTCGGCGTGGCGGTCAACGAGACCGTGGTGTACGCCTTCATCTGCCTCTTCGTCATCAACGTCATCATGACGGCCGTCGGCGTGCGAGTGTTGGCCCGATGACGGCATCGTGGTCGCGCACGCGGGTCGCTCGCGTGCCCCTCCGGCACTCGGCTTCCGAACGGCGGGGCCGCTCGTGAGCTACGACGCCACCCTGCGCTTCCGGCGGATGTTCCGCGGCCTGCCCAAGGCCGTCGACACCGTCGGCGAACAGGCGTTGTTCTACGGCGAATCGGTGCGCTACATCCCGAATGCGCTCACCCGGTACCGCCGCGAGACGGTGCGCCTGATCGCCGAGATGACCATGGGCACCGGGGCTCTCGTCATGATCGGCGGCACCGTCGGCGTCGCGGCGTTCATGACGCTGGCGTCCGGCGGCGTGATCGCCGTGCAGGGCTATTCGTCGCTGGGCAACATCGGCATCGAGGCGCTGACCGGCTTCCTGTCGGCGTTCCTGAACGTACGCATCGTCGCGCCCGTCATCGCCGGCATCGCGCTGGCCGCCACCATCGGCGCGGGCACCACCGCGCAGCTGGGGGCCATGCGGGTGGCCGAGGAGATCGACGCCGTCGAGTCGATGGCCGTGCACTCGGTGTCCTACCTGGTGTCCACGCGCATCATCGCCGGCCTCATCGCGATCGTCCCGCTGTACGCGCTGTCGGTGCTCGCCGCCTTCTTCGCCGCACGGTTCACCACGGTGTTCATCAACGGTCAGTCGGCGGGCCTGTACGACCACTACTTCAACACGTTCTTGGTCCCCAGCGACCTGCTGTGGTCGTTCCTACAGGCCATCGTGATGTCGATCGCGGTGATGCTGGTGCACACCTACTACGGCTACAACGCCGCGGGCGGACCGGTGGGCGTCGGCATCGCCGTCGGCCAGGCCGTGAGGACGTCACTGATCGTCGTCGTCACCATCGTCCTGTTCATCTCCCTGGCGGTCTACGGGGCCTCGGGCAACTTCAACCTCTCCGGATAGGACGCGCAGACCATGGCCATCGGCGACGCCAAGCGCAGCCACGTGCGGATCGCGGCAGCGATCCTCGCGCTGGTCGTCGTCACCGCGGTCGTGTTCACCTACCTGTCCTACACGGCCGCGTTCACGCCGACCGCCACCGTCACCGTCACCTCGCCCCGCGCGGGCCTGGTCATGGAGCGCGACGCCAAGGTGAAGTACCGCGGCGTCCAGATCGGCAAGGTCACCGACATCCAGTACGCGGGCAACCAGGCCAAGCTGACGCTCGCCATCGACAGCGGGTCGATGCGCTACATCCCCTCGAACGCGACGGTCCGCATCGGCGGCACCACGGTGTTCGGCGCCAAGTCCGTCGAGTTCCTGCCACCGCCGACTCCCACGGGCGACTCGCTGCGCAACGGTGCGGCAGTGGCCGCCAAGGACGTTCAGCTCGAGGTCAACACGTTGTTCCAGACGCTGACCGACGTCCTCAAGAAGGTCGACCCGATCAACCTCAACGCCACCATCACCGCGCTCGGCGAAGGCCTGCGCGGGCACGGTGACGATCTCGGCGCCACGCTCGCCGGGCTCAACGGCTACCTGCAACAGCTGAACCCGAAGCTGCCCACGCTGCAACAGGACCTGCAGAAGACCGCGGTGGTCGCCGGCATCTACGGCGACGCCGGCCCCGACCTGGCGACGGTCCTGGACAACACGCCCACGATCAGCGCCACGATCGTCGACCAGCAGGACAACCTCAACGCGGCGTTGCTGGCCGCGACGGGCCTGGCCAACAACGGTACGGCGACGCTCGAACCGGCCGCGGACGACCTGATCGCGACCATCCAGCGGCTGCGCGCACCGCTGAAGGTGCTCGGCGACTACTCGCCGGAGTTCGGCTGCCTGTTCCAGGGTGTCGCCAAGGCCCTCAAGACGTTCGCGCCCGTGATCGGCGGCGTGCGCCCCGGCCTGTTCGTGGCGTCGAACTTCATCCCGGGGTCGCCGGCCTACACGTTCCCCGAGAGCCTGCCGATGGTGAACGCCTCGGGCGGTCCGAACTGCCGTGGCCTGCCGGACGTCCCCACCAAGCAGTTCGGCGGATCCTGGTACCACTCACCGTTCTTGGTCACCGACAACGCCTACGTGCCCTTCCAGCCGAACACCGAGCTGCAGTTCGACGCGCCCTCGACGCTGCAGTGGTTGTTCCATGGGGCGTTCGCGGAACGGGATGATTACTGATGAGCGCTTGCGCGAAGAAGAGAGCGTACTGATGAGCGCTTGCGCGAAGAAGAGAGTGTCGTGATGGCACGCGACAAGACCTTGATCAAGGTCAGCGTCTTCACGCTGGCGATGGTGTTGGTGGCTGCCGGGCTGGTGGTGGTGTTCGGCCAATTCCGCTTCGCCTCCGGCGTCACCTATCACGCCACCTTCGCCGAGGCCTCGCGGCTGAAGGCCGGGCAGGACGTGCGCATCGCCGGTGTCCCGGTGGGTTCGGTGGCCCACGTCGAACTCAACCCGGACAACACCGTCGACGTGCAGTTCGACGTCGACAAGCGCTACCAGCTCTACACCTCGACGCGCGCCGCGGTGCG
The DNA here is from genome assembly GCF_058148405.1 of Mycobacterium sp. DHQP2018-32-09. Taxonomy (NCBI): domain Bacteria; kingdom Bacillati; phylum Actinomycetota; class Actinomycetes; order Mycobacteriales; family Mycobacteriaceae; genus Mycobacterium; species Mycobacterium sp. DHQP2018-32-09. Next base: position 33,680 of record NZ_JBYVYK010000053.1, read on the forward strand.
CTATCAGAACCTGGTGGGCGATCGCTATCTCGAGATCACCTCGGGGCCAGGCGAACTGCGCAAGCTGCCACCGGGCGCCACCATCGCCAAGGACAACACCCAGCCTGCGCTGGACCTCGACGCCCTGCTCGGCGGTCTGCGCCCGGTGCTGAAGGGCCTCGACGGTCAGAAGATCAACGAGATCAGCAACGCCGTCATCGAACTGCTGCAGGGGCAGGGCGGGGCGCTGTCGGACATGCTGGCGTCCACCAGCTCGTTCACCCAGACCTTGGCGTCGCGCGACCAGCTGATCGGCGACGTGATCAACAACCTGAACACCGTGCTCGCCACGGTCGACCAGAAGGGCGCCCAGTTCGACGCCAGCGTCGACCAACTGCAGCAGTTGGTCACGGGTTTGGCGCAGAACCGCGATCCGATCGCCGGTGCCATCCCGCCGCTGGCGACGGCCACCAACGACCTCACCGACATCCTGAAGGAGAGCCGCAGGCCCATCCAGGGCGTCATCGAGAACGTGCGCCCGTTCGCGCAGCGGGTCGACGAGCGCAAGGGCGACGTCAACAAGGTCATCGAACCGTTGGCCGAGAACTATCTGCGGCTCAACGCGCTCGGTGCGTACGGCTCGTTCTTCAACATCTACTACTGCTCCATCCGCATGAAGATCAACGGTCCCGCAGGCAGTGACATCCTGATTCCGTTCGGTGGGCCGCCGGATCCGTCGAAGGGGAGGTGCTCGGAGAATGGCTAGGCCCGATGACGGAAACCCGTTGCGTACCGGCATCTTCGGAATCACCCTGGTGACCTGTCTGGTGCTGGTGTCGTTCGGGTACACCGGCCTTCCGTTCTGGCCCCAGGGCAAGGACTACGAGGCGTACTTCACCGATGCCGGCGGAATCTCCCCGGGCAACGACGTCAACGTCTCCGGCATCAAGGTCGGCTCGGTGTCGGACGTCTCCCTCGCCGGAGACTCCGCCAAGGTCTCGTTCACCGTCGACCGCAAGGTGAAGGTGGGTGACCAGACGTTGGTGGCGATCAAGACCGACACCGTGCTCGGTCAGAAGTCACTGTCGGTGACCCCCGGCGGCGGCGGCACCTCCACCGTGATCCCGTTGGGCCGCACCACGACCCCGTACACGCTCAACAGTGCGCTGCAGGACCTCGGCGGCAACGCCAGCCAGCTGGACAAGCCGAAGTTCGAGCAGGCTTTGCAGACCATCACCGACACGCTCAAGGACGCCACGCCGCAACTGCGCGGCGCGCTCGACGGGGTGGCGAACCTGTCGCGCAGTCTCAACGCCCGCGACGAGGCGTTGCAGCAGCTGTTGATGCACGCCAAGAAGGTCTCGGACACGCTGGCGCAACGGGCCGGTCAGGTCAATCAGCTGATCACCGACGGCAACATGCTGTTCGCCGCGCTCGACGAGCGCAGGCAGGCGCTGAGCAATCTCATCTCCGGCATCGACGACGTGTCGCAGCAGCTGTCCGGTTTCGTGGCCGACAATCAGCGTGAGTTCGGTCCGGCGCTGGAGAAGCTGAACCTCGTGATGGACAACCTGCTGGAGCGGCGCGAGCACATCGGCGAGGCGCTCAAGCGGTTGCCGCCCTACGCCACCGCGCTGGGCGAGGTGGTGGGCAACGGGCCCGGCTTCAACATCAACTTGTACGGCCTGCCGCCCGCGACCATCTCGGAAGTGTTGTTGGACACGTACTTCCAGCCGGGCAAGCTGCCCGACAGCCTGGCCGACATGCTGCGCGGATACATCTCCGAGCGCACGATCATCAGGCCCAAGTCGCCATGACGCAGACGACGGGATCGGGTCGGAACCGCTGGGTGCGGGGATTGCTGGCGGTGGCGCTGGTGGCGCTGCTGGTCGGCGGGGTGTACCTGGTGTGGCCTACGCGCGCCGGTACCAAGGTGGTGGCTCTGTTCCCCACGACGGTGGGGCTGTACCCGGGCGACGACGTCCGCATCGTCGGCGTGCCGGTGGGCAAGATCGACTCGATCCAGCCGCGCGCCCAGGACGTCCGGGTCACGATGACCATCGACTCCGGGGTGAAGCTGCCCGCCGACGCCAAGGCCGTGATCATCGCGCCGAACCTGGTGTCCGCCAGGTTCATCCAGTTCACGCCGGCTTACACCGACGGCCCGGTGCTCGCCGACGGCACCGAGCTGGGGCTCGACCGTACCGGCGTCCCCGTCGAGTGGGACGAGGTCAAGGAACAGCTCACGCAGCTGAGCACCCAGCTCGGCCCGCGCGACGGCGTCCAGGGCCCGCTCGCCGAGGTGGTGAACCAGGCCGCCGACACCTTCGACGGCAACGGCGACTCGTTCCGCAAGGCGTTGCGGGAGTTGTCGAAGACCGCCGGGCGCCTCGGCGACTCCCGTGCCGACCTGTTCGGCACGGTGCGCAACCTGCAGGTGCTGGTGGACGCGCTGTCGAACAGCAACGAGCAGATCGTGCAGTTCTCCAACCACGTGGCGTCGGTGTCGCAGGTGCTGGCCGACAGCAGCAAGGACCTCGATCAGACGCTGGGCACGCTCAACCAGGCGCTGACCGACGTGAAGGGCTTCCTGAACCAGAACAATTCGGCGCTCATCGCCCAGGTGAACAAGCTCACCGACTTCACCAACATCCTCACCGAGCACAGCGACGACATCGAGCAGATCCTGCACATCACGCCCAACGGCCTGGCGAACTTCTACAACATCTACAACCCCGCGCAGGGCACCGTGGGCGGCCTGCTGTCGCTGCCGAACTTCGCCAACCCGGTGCAGTTCATCTGCGGCGGTACGTTCGACGTGGGTTCGTCGCCGGACAACTACAAGCGCGCCGAGATCTGCAGGCAGCGCATGGGACCGGTCTTCAAGCGCCTCGCGGTCAACTACCCGCCGGTGCTGTTCCACCCGATCAACAGCATCACCGCCTACAAGGGTCAGATCATCTACGACACCCCGGCCACCGAGGCCAAGGCCGAGACGCCCATGCCGTATCTGCAGTGGCAGCCCGCGCCGGGTGTGACACCGCCGACGACGAGCCCCGACGGCATGCTCAGCGACCTGATCCTGCCGCCGCCGGCACAGGTCGGCCAGATCTCGCCTGCCGGTCCGGCGCAGCCACCCGCGCCGATGGGCGCCGGCCCGCCGCCGGGGCCTGCCCAGGAGCCGCCTCCCGGACCTCCTCCCGGACCGCTTCTGCCCGCCGAGTCGGGAGGAAACTAGTCATGCGCTCGTTGCGTCCCCTCGCCATCGGTTCGGCTGCCGTGCTGCTGTCGGGCTGCTCGTTCGGTGGGCTGAACTCCCTGGACATGCCGGGTACCGCCGGGCATGGGAAGGGGTCGTTCACCATCACCGTCGAACTGCCCGACGTCGCGACGCTGCCGCAGAACTCACCGGTGATGATCGACGACGTCACGGTGGGCAGCGTGTCGGGGATCGACGCCGTGCAGCGACCCGACGGCACGTTCTACGCGGCCGTGAAGCTGTCACTCGACGGCACCGTCGACCTGCCCGAGAACGCCACGGCCACCGTCGCGCAGACCTCGCTGCTCGGGTCCCAGCACGTGGAGCTCGCCGAGCCCGCGCAGGCGCCCACGGGCAGACTGCGCGAGGGGTCGAACATCCCGATCTCCCAGACCGGCCGGTATCCCACCACCGAGGAAGTGCTCTCCTCGCTGGGCGTGGTGGTCAACAAGGGCAATCTCGGTGCGCTGCAGGACATCACCGACGAGACCTACGCGGCCGTGGCCGGACGGTCGGGGAGTTTCGCCGACCTCATCCCACGGTTGGCCGAGCTGACCAACTCCCTCGACCAGCAGACCGGCGACATCATCGCCGCCGCCGACGGCTTGAACCGGTTCGCGGCGATGCTCGCGCGCAGCAAGGACGGGCTGGGGCGCACGCTGGACACGCTGCCCGAGGCGCTCAAGGTGCTCAATGCCAACCGCGGCAACATCGTCGACGCGTTCACGGCGCTGCGTGGGTTCGCCACCGTCGCCGCCAAGGTGACCTCGGGCATCAAGGCCGACTTCGCCGCCGACCTCAAGGACCTGTACCCGGTGGTCAAGGCGTTCAACGACAATGCCGACGACATCATCTCGGACCTGGAGCTGCTGCCCACGTTCCCGTTCCACTACAAGTACCTGCGCAACGCCGTCCGCGGTGACTACCTGAACGTGTTCGTCACGTTCGACCTGACGGTGCGCAGGCTGGGGGAGACGGTGTTCACCACCTCGTTGGGTCTGGACCCGAACATGAAGCGGCTCAACGAGGTGGTCAACCCGCCGGACTTCCTCACCGGTGCCATGGCCAACCTCTCCGGACAGGCCGCCGACCCGTTCAAGATCCCGCCGGGCACGGCGACCCAGCACGACCAGGCGGTGCCCTGATGCTCGACAGGCTTGCCCGGATCCAGCTCGCGATCTTCGCGATCGTCACGGTGCTGTGCGTCGGTGCGATCTCGGTGTTCTACCTGCACGTGCCCGCCGCGATGGGCATCGGCACCTACGACGTCAAGGCCAACTTCGTCGCAGGCGGCGGGCTGTACCAGAACGCCAACGTCACCTACCGCGGCGTGACGATCGGCCGCGTGGAGTCGGTGGGCCTCACCGACGACGGCGTGGTGGCCGCCATGCGGCTGAACTCGGACACGCCGGTTCCGGACAACGTCACCGCGACGGTCAAGAGCGTCTCGGCAGTCGGTGAGCAGTACGTCGACCTGGTACCGCCCGACGATCCGTCGAATGCGATGCTGCGCAACGATGCCGTGATCCCCGTGAGCCGCACCGCGATCGGCCAGGACATCTCGAGCCTGCTCGTGCAGGCCGACGAGCTGGTCAACAGCATCGGCAACAGCCGCATCCAGGATCTGCTACGCGAGACGTTCAAGGCGTTCAACGGTTCCGGACCCGAATTGGCCAGGCTCATCCAGTCCGGCCGGGAGCTGGTCGACGAGGCCAACGCCAACTACGGACAGACCACGCAGCTGATCGACCAGGCCGGCCCGTTCCTGGACGCGCAGATCGCCAGCGGCGACGACATCCGCTCGCTGGCCGACGGCCTCGCGCGGTTCACCACCGAGGCCGCCAACGCCGACCCGCAGTTGCGCAGCGTGCTCACCAACGTGCCCGGTGCCGCCGAGGCGGCCAACACCACGTTCGACGGCATCCGGCCCAGCTTCCCGATGCTGGCGGCCAACCTCGCCAACGTCGGCCGCATCGGCGTGATCTATCACAAGTCCATCGAGCAGGCGCTGGTGATCTTCCCCGCGCTGATGGCGGCGCTGCTCACGGTGGGCGGCGGTCTGCCCGCCGACGAGGGCGGCAAGCTCGACTTCAAGGTCCAACTCGGCGACGCGCCACCGTGTTCGACGGGCTTCATCCCGCCGACCCAGATCCGCTCGCCCGCCGACACCACCCTGCGGGACCTGCCGACCGACCTGTACTGCAAGACGGCTCAGAACGATCCGGCCGTGGTGCGTGGCGCCCGCAACTACCCCTGCCAAGAGTTCCCCGGCAAGCGTGCCCCCACCGTCCAGCTGTGCCGCGACCCCAACGGTTACGTGCCCATCGGCAGCAACCCGTGGCGCGGACCGCCGGTGCCGTATGACACGCCGATCACCAACGGGCGCAACATCACCCCGCCCAACAAGTTCCCGTACATCCCGCCGGGTGCGGACTACGACCCGGGTCCGCCCGCGGTCCAGCTGCCGCCGGGCGTGGTCCCGGGGCCCGGTCCGGCACCCAACGCGCCGTTCCCGCTTCCGGTGCCGCCGAACAAGCCGGGGCCGCCACCGCCGCCGCTGCCGTTCTACGCCCCACCGGATCAGGTGCTGCCGCCGTACGGTCGTCAGGCGCCCCCGGG
>NZ_JBYVYK010000054.1:0-38031 GCF_058148405.1 Mycobacterium sp. DHQP2018-32-09
ACGGCGGGCGTGTCGGCGGTCCGCACGCTGCTCGCCGGGGCGCCCAGGTTGCCCGACGACACGCTGTCCACGGCCTTCGACGCGCTGCTGTCGGGTAGTGACGCTGCGGCCGCACCGGTGCACGCCGTGGCCACCACCGAGCAGCAGCTGTTCCAGAAGGGCGCGTCGCTCGACGGCGCCAAGGAGAAGGTGGCGGGCTGGTCGCCGTCGGGATCGGCCGCGATCGCCGACTACCCGACCGTGCTGCTGACCGGCGACTGGTTGTCGCAGGAGCAGGTGAGCGCGGCCAGCGAGTTCGCGCGTTTCCTGCGCAAGCCGGAGGCGCTCGGCGAGTTCGCGAAGGCGGGCTTCCGCGTGCAGGGCACCGACCCGCCCGCCAGCGACGTCACGGACTTCGGCCCGCTGGCGACGCCGGTCACCGTCGGCGATGCCGCGACGCGTGCGACGCTGGCCGAGGCGGTCGGCTCGCCCGCGGCCAACCCGGCCGTCACGATCATGCTGGACCAGTCGATGAACACCGACGAGGGCGGGCAGACGCGGTTGGCCAACGTGACCGCGGCCTTGCAGCAGCGGCTCGCCGGGCTGGCGCCCACCGCGGCCGTCGGCCTGTGGACCTTCGACGGGGTGTCGGGGCGTTCCGAGATTCCGCTGGGCCCGCTGGCCGACCCGGTGAACGGGCAACCCCGCTCGACGGTGCTGGCCGACAACCTGCGGGGCCAGGTGGCGTCCGGCGGCGGCGCGGTGTCGTTCACGACGCTGCGGCTGCTCTACACCGACGCCACGGCCAATTACCGGGAGGGTCAACCCAACTCGGTGCTGGTGGTGACCGCGGGTCCGCACACCGACCAGTCGCTCGACGGCCCCGGTCTGGAACAGTTCGTCCGCCAGACCTTCCAGCAGGCCAAGCCGATCGCGGTGAACGTCGTCGACTTCGGCGGCGATCCCGACCGCGGTACGTGGGAAGCGGTCTCTCAGATCACCGGCGGCACCTACGCCAACGTGGCCAGTTCGACCGGTCCGGAGTTGGCGGCCGCGATCGCCACCGCACTGGGCTGACGACGAGAGACGGCCGGCGGGAATCCTCGGATGTCCCGCCGGCCGTCTCGTCTGCCGGGCCTCGGACCGCTACGCGAACGCCTCCACCGGCGGGCACGAGCACACCAGGTTGCGGTCGCCGTACGCGCTGTCGATGCGGCGCACGGGCGGCCACACCTTCGGCCGGAACGCCGTGCCCAGCGGGTAGGCGGCCTCTTCGCGGGTGTACGGGTGGTCCCAGTCGGCGACCAGCAGCGCCTCGGCGGTGTGCGGGGCGCCGCGCAGCGGGTTGTCGTCGACGGGCCAGTCCCCCGCGCCCACGCGGTCGATCTCGCGGCGGATCGCGATCATGGCGTCGCAGAACGCGTCGATCTCTGCCAGGCTCTCGCTTTCGGTCGGTTCGACCATGAGCGTGCCCGCCACGGGGAAGCTCATGGTCGGGGCGTGGAAGCCGTAGTCCGCCAAACGCTTCGCGACGTCGTCGACGGTGACGCCGGTGGCCTTGGTGATGGGCCGCAGGTCCAGGATGCACTCGTGGGCGACCATGCCGTTCTCGCCCGTGTAGAGCACCGGGTAGTACTCGTCGAGGCGGCGGGCCACGTAGTTGGCCGACGCGATGGCGGTCAGCGTCGCCGCGCGCAGGCCGGGGGCGCCCATCATCCGGATGTAGGCCCACGTGATCGGCAGGATGGACGCCGAGCCGTAGGGCGCCGCCGACACCACGTAGTGGTCGCCGAGGTCGTCGTCGAGCGGGTGCCCGGGCAGGTACGGCGCCAGGTGGCTGCGCACCGCGACGGGACCCACGCCGGGGCCACCGCCGCCGTGCGGGATGCAGAACGTCTTGTGCAGGTTCAGGTGGCTCACGTCGCCGCCGAACTTGCCCGGTCGGGCCAGGCCCACCAGTGCGTTGAGGTTGGCGCCGTCGACGTAGACCTGGCCCCCCACGTCGTGCACGGCTGCACAGATCTCGGCGACGTCGTGCTCGTAGACGCCGTGCGTCGACGGGTAGGTGATCATCAGCGCGGCGACGGCGTCGGCATGCTCGGCGATCTTGGCGCGCAGGTCGTCGAGGTCCACGTCGCCGTTCTCGCGGCAGGCGACGACGACGACGCGCATCCCGGCCAGGGCCGCCGACGCCGCGTTGGTGCCGTGCGCGCTCGACGGGATGAGGCAGATGTTGCGTTGCGCCTCGCCGCGGCCCAGGTGGTAGGCCTGGATGGCCAGCAGGCCGGCGTACTCGCCCTGCGAGCCGGCGTTGGGCTGCAGCGACACCGCGTCGTAGCCGGTGAGTGCGGTCAGCCAGTTCTCCAGGTCGGCGATGAGCCGGCGCAGCCCCGGGGTGTCGGACGCGGGCGCGAACGGGTGCTGCCTGGCGAACTCGGGCCAGGTGATGGCCTCCATCTCGGCGGCCGCGTTGAGCTTCATGGTGCACGAGCCCAGCGGGATCATGCTGCGGTCCAGCGCGATGTCCTTGTCGGCGAGCGAGCGCAGGTACCGCATCATCGACGTCTCGGTGCGGTAGCGGGTGAACGCCGGGTGGGTGAGGAACGGCGACGTCCTGGTGTGGATGTCGGGCCCGGTCCAACGCTGCCCGCCGCGGGTGGCGCCGAACGCGGCCAGCACCAGCTCGACGTGCTCGGCCGTGGTGGCCTCGTCGCAGGCGACCGACACGTGGTCGGCGTCGACGAGCCAGACGTTGATGCCGCGGTCCTTGGCGACGGCGCGGATCTCCTCGGCGCGGCCGGGGACGCGGGCCAGCACGGTGTCGAAGAACGCGTCGTGCACCACCTCGATGCCCGCCGCCGTCAGGCCCTCGGCGACGCCGAGCGCCTGCCCGTGGACGCGATGGGCGATGGCGGTGAGACCGTCGGCGCCGTGGTAGCTGGCGTACATGGCGGCGACGACGGCCAGCAGCACCTGCGCGGTGCAGATGTTGCTGGTGGCCTTGTCGCGGCGGATGTGCTGTTCGCGGGTCTGCAGCGCCAGGCGGTAGGCGGGCGCGCCGTCGGCGTCGACGGAGACGCCGACGAGCCGGCCGGGCAGCTGCCTGGCGTGCTTGGCGTGCACGGCCAGGTAGCCCGCGTGCGGTCCACCGAAGCCCATGGGGACGCCGAACCGCTGGGTGGTGCCGAAGGCGACGTCGGCGCCGATCTCCCCCGGCGGGGTGAGCAGCGTGCAGGCCAGCAGGTCGGCGCCGACGGCCACCAGGGCGCCGCGGTCGTGAGCCTGCGTGACCAGCTCGGACCAGTCGGTGACGGCGCCGCTGGCACCGGGGAGGCCGACGATCACGCCGAAGAAGTCGCCGTCGGGCAGCCCGCCGCGCAGGTCGGCGGTGACGACCTCGATGCCCAGCGGCTTGGCGCGGGTCTCGATGACGGCGGCGGTCTGGGCGTACAGGTCGGCGTCGACGGCCAGCCGGTTGCGGGACCCCTTGACCGCACGCTGCATCAGGGTCATCGCCTCGGCGGCGGCCGTGGCCTCGTCGAGCATCGACGCGTTGGCCACCTCGAGGCCGGTCAGGTCCTCGACCATGGTCTGGAAGTTCAGCAGGGCCTCGAGCCTGCCCTGGCTGATCTCGGGCTGATAGGGGGTGTAGGCGGTGTACCAGGCCGGGTTCTCGATGATGTTGCGGCGCAGCACCGGTGGGGTCAGGGTGTCGTAGTACCCCTGGCCGATCATGGACACGGCCACGGTGTTCTCGTCGGCCATGGCCCGCAGTTCGGCGAGCGCCTGCTCCTCGGTGGCCGGGGCGGGCAGGTGATCGAGGCCGGGCGCGACGCCGTCGGTGCCGATCTGGTCGATGATGCCGGCGGGCAGCGCCTTGACGGCAAGGTCGGCCAGCGCGTCGACGCCGATCACCTTGAGCATGGTGGCCACGGCGTCGGGGTCGGGACCGATGTGCCGGTCGGCGAAGCGGGGCAGGTGGTGGGAGTTCACCGGGTGGACCGTGCCGTGCTGGCTGGGGTTACCGGACATCGTGGCGCCTCATTTCGATGCAGGGCGGAAAACCGTGGGCGGTCCTCCCCCTCTGTCGTCGACCCGGGCCGGGCGCCTGAGAGATTCAGCGTCGCGGCGAGATCCGCGGACGCCTTTCCCCATGGGCGGGTGCGCCGCGGCTACGGCCGCGCACCACTTTCCAGAGGCATCGGGGCTCCGTGCGGTCCGGGGTGCCTGAGAGGTTGACGGAGAGGTGTTGCTCCTTCGGCGCCCGCCGCTGGCAGCGACGGGACTCTCCCGCACGGGGAACGATGCGTTGCCGAGTCTACCGGGACGGCATCGACGCGGCAGCGCACGCCCGGCCCGGCAGTCCGGGCGGGGGCGAGACTCAACCGATCTTGCGGTCGCGGTGCTTGCGGCGGGAGGCCAGTTCGTCCTCGGGGGCGGCGATCGACTCGCCGCCGTCGGCGCGTTCGCCGGGGAATTCCGAGATGGCACCGGTCAGTTCGCGCATGGCGCCGGAGACGGCGATGCCGAACACGCCCTGCCCGCCCTGGAGCAGGTCGACGACCTCTTCGGCCGAGGTGCACTCGTAGACGGTCGTGCCGTCGGAGAACAGCGTGATGTTGGCGAGGTCTTGCACGCCGCGCTGCCGCAGGTGATCCACCGCCACCCGGATGTTGTGCAGTGAGATGCCGGTGTCGAGCAGCCGCTTGACGATCTTGAGGACCAGGATGTCCTTGAACGAGTAGAGCCGCTGGCTACCGGAACCGGCCGCACTGCGGATCGAGGGCACCACCAGCGAGGTCCTGGCCCAGTAGTCGAGCTGCCGGTAGGTGATGCCGGCGATCTGGCAGGCGCTGGGCCCGCGGTAACCGACCAGCTCGTCGGGCACGGAGTCGTCCGGGAACAGGCCGCCCTGGACGGGTTCGCCCGCCACCACGGGCCTCGTCGCCGGGGCGTCGGAAGACAGCTCCAGCTGCTCCTGACGTGGCGTCTGCAGCTTCTGCTCCTCGCGTCCGCGGTCGCCCACTGTCCATCCTCTCGCCGAGTCGAACTCGCTCCGTGCGCCACGGCCGCACCCTGGCGCAGCGCTGTCGTCCAAGCTCGAGTGTGTCGAGCATACGCTGCCGGGCAGGCCCGTGACTGTCTGAAGTCAGTCCAAAGTATGGCTGCCCGAAACGCCGATCACCGAAACCGCACCCGCGTGTCGGCAGGTGCCGACCAGTTGAGACGCATCCGTGATCAAGCGGCTCAGGTCGCCTTGAAGTCGTCGGGCGACACGCTGTCGAGGAACTCCTTGAACTTCTCCACCTCGTCCTCACGGACGGGGCCGGAGGCCTCCTCGTCACCCTCGTCGGGGATCAGCAGCCCGGCCTCGGCCAGCACCGCCTCCTCGACGTAGATCGGCACGCCCACCCGCAGGGCGATCGCGACCGAGTCCGAGGGCCGCGCCGACACCGTGATGTCGCGGTCGAACACCAGGTCGGCGTAGAAGGTGCCCTCCTGGAGATCGACGATGCGCACCTCCTTGAGCGAGTGCCCGAGCGCGTTGATCAGATCCCGGATCAGGTCGTGGGTGAGCGGCCGCGCCGGCTCCACGCCCTGCTGCTCCAACGCGATCGCGGTCGCCTCGGTCTGCCCGATCCAGATCGGCAGATATCGGTCACCGTTGGACTCGCGCAGCAACAAGACCGGCTGGTTCTGCGGCTGCTCGATGCGGATGCCGACTACGCGAACCTCACCCATCTGTGTCTGCCCTCCACGCGTCGAATGCGTTGAACCGAGTCTAGTCCTCAGCGATCGAGAACGTCGCGCACCGCGCTCTTGATCAGCGACGTGTGCAGCGTGATGGCCAAGGCCGCCACCTCGCGGGCGAGGTCGTCGGCACGGTCGCGGGATCCGGCGCGACGCGACTTGTCCACGGGCCCCGCGATTTGCGCGATCAGATCGGACTGCCGGTCGGCCGCCGACCGGAACGCCCGCAGATGCCGCGGCTCGACCCCGTACTCGGCGAGGGCCTTGGCGCACTGCGCGGTCACCACGGCGTGCTCGTCGAAGAACCCCGCGGGCCCCGGCCTGACCACACCGGCCTTCACCAGCGCCGACAGCAGGGCCTCGTCCACGTCGGCCTTTGCCAGCAAATCCTCCCGGCTGAGCCGCGCCGGCGTGCGGGTGACCGCGGCGGGTGCGACGACCTCGTCCCAGTCGTCCCCGTCGGCCACCGGCACCAGCCGAGGTGCCGCGTACGCCGGGCCGACGGCGGGCAGTTCACCGTCGGGCAGCGCGTCGAGTTGCGCCTTGATGACCTTCAGCGGCAGGTACTGGTCACGCTGCGCGGTGAGGATGAAGCGCAGGCGGGCACAGTCGTAGGCCGTGAATCGCCGGTACCCGGCCGGGGTGCGCTCCGGCGTCACCAGACCTTCGGCCTCCAAGAAGCGGATCTTGGAGATCGTGACGTCCGGGAAGTCGGGTCGCAGCAGGTCCAGGACCGCCCCGATCGACATCCCGGCCGGAGCTGGGGTGTCGGGGGCGGTCACTATCCCGCCGAGGTGCCGTCGTCGGTCTTGGGCCCGGTCAGGAACACCAACCGGAACTTGCCGATCTGCACCTCGTCACCGTTGGCGAGCACCGCGGAGTCCACCGGCTCGCGGTTGACGTAGGTGCCGTTGAGGCTGCCGACGTCGACGACCTGGAACTCGCCGGACTCGAGGCGGAACTCGGCGTGCCGACGGCTGACCGTCACGTCGTCGAGGAAGATGTCGCTGTCGGGGTGCCGGCCCGCCGACGTGGTGGCCTGGTCCAACAGGAAGCGCGAGCCCGCGTTGGGACCGCGCTTGACGACGAGCAACGCCGAGCCCGTGGGCAACCCCTCGACCCCCGAGACCGAACTGTCGGTACCCGCCGCGGCGGGGGCGTCCAACTCGTTGAGGAAGTCGGCACGGAAGACCGAGGTGGTCTCGACCGTCACCTCTTCCGTCGAATCTGGTCCCGAACTGGTGTCGTTTTCCGTCACCCGCTGCTCCTCACTGGCTGCCGTGGCGATGTCTGTTCGGCCGCCCGACGCGCGGGCGGCCTGCATGGGATCTCGGTCGATCTACTCGACCGTACCGCGCGGCGTGGACCGGTGTGTCCACCACCGCCCGAAATTCGTCATTCGTCGAGCGTGGCACGATACCCGTCGGCGTCGAGCAGGCCGGACGTCGCGTCCTCGACGCCGCCGTCGGCCACCTGGACGTCGATCAGCCAGCCGGCACCGTAGGGGTCGGAGTTCACCAGCTCCGGGGAGTCGGCCAGATCTTCGTTCACCGCAATGACTTTCGCGGTCACCGGCGCGTACAGCTCGGACTGCGACTTGGTGGACTCCACGTTGCCGAACTCGTCGCCCGCGGTGACCTCGTCTCCGACGGCGGGCAGGTCGACGAACACCACGTCACCCAGGGCGGCCTGCGCGTAGTCGGTGATGCCGACGCGCATGGTGTCGTCACCGGTGATGCGGACCCACTCGTGGTCGGACGTGTAGGACAGGTCGGACGGGGTGTCGCTCACGGCGCTCCTAGGTTCCTCGGGTGACGGGGGTGACTCGGGCGGATCGGGTGGCGCTCGCGCCGGTCACTTGACCGGCTGAGCGTATTGGCGCGGTTTCGGTTGCCGCAAGGCGGTCACCTCGACCGTGTCGGACTGCTGGACCGTCATCGAACCACCCACGCGTTCGATGCCGTCCATCGCCCCGCCCGGAATGTTCATCGCGGCGGCCAGCGTGGCCGGATCACCAATCGCGACAAGGGCATACGGTGGGGTCAGCGTGACGCCGTCGACGACGAGCGCACCCGCGCTGCCCACCACCCACGTGTCGACGCCCACTCGCACGGCGGTGCTCGGGCCCGACGAGATCTGCATGGCCTCCGCGCCCGCTGCGCGCAGTTCGTTGATGACGTCGAGCATGGTCTCCGGCGACACGCCGGGCGCGGTGTCGGCGATGTCGAGGGTCACGCCGGGACCGGTGGCGGCGACGGTGCCGATGAGGATCGACAGGGCGGCCAGGCGGGCCTTCGCGTTCTCGATGGCGGCGGCGTCGTCGCTGCCGGAGGCCTGCAGGGCGGCCAGGGTGCGTTGCAGGTCGGCCACCTCGGTGTTCAGCGCCGCCTCGCGTTGCTGCAGGGAATCGAGCAGCACCAGCAGGTCGGCGGGGCGGGCCGTCTCCAGGGCGTCGCCGGATTCCGTCTGGCGCACCTGCGTGGCGATCGCGATGCCCAGCACCACGCACAGCAGTACCGCCAGTCCCCCGAACAGCAGTTGGGAGCGTCCGCGCGTGGCGACGAACCCGCGGGCACCCGCCGGCTCCCCTGCCGGCAGCTCGTGTCTGCCCTGCTGCTCGGGCTGCTCGTGGGCGCTCACGTCATGCACCGAACAGTCTGCGCCGCAGCGCCGCCGCGTTGCCGAAGATGCGGATGCCCAGCACCACGATGATGGCCGTGGACAGCTGCGTGCCCACGCCGAGCTGATCGCCGACGTAGACGATGATGGCCGCCACCAGCACGTTGAACACGAACGACACCACGAACACCTTGGAGTCGAAGATGCGCTCCAGGTAGGCGCGCAATCCGCCGAACACCGCGTCGAGCGCGGCGACCACCGCGATCGGCAGGTAGGGCTGAATGGCCTCCGGGACGGTGGGGTGGAACACCAGCCCCAGCACGATGCCCACGACGAGCGCGACGATTCCGATCACTGGTGTCCGATCATTCGAGTCCGATCATTCGAGTCCGATCATTCGAGTCCGTCCCTTCGAGCCAACCGTTCGAGCCGTGGGCGTCAGGGCCCCGGCTGGGCGTCACGGCGGCAGCGGCCGGGCGAAGTTCAGTTCGCGCACCGAGCCCGCGGCGACGTCGAGATCGTCGGCGGCACTGACGTTCACCCCCACCCCGTAGGACGTCTCCAGCAGCCGCAGCCGGTGCAGCCCCGGGCTGCGGTCGAAGACGTCGGCCATGGCTCGCGGCGGCCCGATGGCGGTCACGACGTACGGGCTGCCGATGGGCTGATTGTCGACCAAGATGCCGCCGCCCGCCTGCCGGATGGTCACGTTGGGCCCGATGCGCACGCCGCCCACCGCGATCGCCTCGGCGCCGCTCACCCACAGCGAGTTCACCACCAGCTGCAGGTCTCGGTCCAAGACCACCTGCCTGCTGCCCGCCACGCGCTGCTTGCTCACGTCGGTGAGGTCGCGCGCCGCACCGGGTTCGGTGGCGGTGACGGTGAGCCCGGGACCGTGCACGGCGGTGGCGGCCGCGGCGAACTTCGCCCGGTCGAGCCCTTGCAGCAGGCTGCGGCCCGCCGCGTCGCCTTCGAGCCGGCTGCGCCGTTCGGTCTCCACCGCCGCCGCCAGCTCGTCGCGGCGCGCAGCCGCGGCGTCGGCGCTGGACTCGGCGGCCCGCACCCCGTCGACCAGTACGTGCTGGGTCTCCCTGGTGGCGGGTGCCACCGACTTCGCCTGCGCGGCGGCCGTCGCGAACACCGCCGCCACCAGCACCCCGGCCACCAGTTGCCACCCCCATTCCAGGGGCCTGCGTCGGGGCCGGCCGTGCGCGCGTTCGGCCGCGGCGGCGTACCCCGGGTCGAGGTGCTCCGAGAGCAGCGACCGCAGCAGCGACGGCACCGGGATCAGCGTCGGGGCGCCCGCCGCGTGCGCGTTGCGACCCGCTTCGCGGCTGTACCCGCCGAGGAGTCGGTCGTCGTCGGACACGGTCAGGCTCCCCGGGCGGTCCTCGGCAGGACGCGGACCACCATGCCCACCTGGATCAGGTACAGCAGCCCCGACCACAGGTACATCGCCATGCCCCAGATGACGAACGCCCACCCGCAGGCCAGGATCACCCGACTCCACAGCGCATCCCACTGGCCCAGCAGGATCAGCGGGAAGCCCGACATCAAGGCGAACGTCGCCGCCTTGCCGACGTAGGTCACCGGCAGTGCCGTCAGTCCCCGACTGCGCAGCACCGGCAGGGTGGCGGCCAGCACCGCGTCACGGCCGACGAGCACCGCCACGAACCACCACGGGACCACGTGGGCCACGGCGAACGCCACCGGTACCGCGAGCATGTAGATGCGGTCCACGGCCGGGTCGAGCAGGGCGCCCAACCGCGACGACTGGTTGTCGAAGAGCCGCGCGATCTTGCCGTCGGCCCAGTCGGAGAACCCGCTGAACATCAGCACCGCCACCGCCCAGCCCCACGCGTGGGACACCAGCAGCAGGTACAGGAACACCGGCACCAGGACGAGCCGCAGGACACTGAGCACGTTCGGGATCGTCAGCACCCGATCGGGCGCCGTCGCGTCGCTCCCGTCCGCCAGTCCAGACATGCGCCAAACCTAGCGGAACACCCCAGGCAGGCTCAGCGCAGACATCGTGTCGTCGGCCAGCGGGTTGTCATGGATCATGTACGTCCACGTCGACGTCGGCCGCGCCAGCTTCGACAGGTCCAGGCCGGGTTCGTCCTCGAGCACGTTGGCGGTCTCGAACGTCTGCTGCGCGGCTTCGATGGCGTCGGCCGCGAGCGAGGCGAACGCGTCGACCGCCAGCCGGTGGAACTCGTCGAGCGGGTTCTGCCTGCCGAGCGCCCGCAGGTGGATGCTCTCCCGGATGTCCGACAGGTAGGCCTGGTGGTCGGCCCACCCGCGGTCCAGGTGATACAGCATGATCAGCCGGCAGATCCGCTCGAGGCGGTCCTCGTCGATCTCGGCGGCCAGCTCCTCGTAGCGCTTGGGCGAACGTTCGCGGAGTTCCTTGCGCGCGGTGTCGGTGCGCAGCAGGTTCTCGCGGCGGTCGGCGATGATGGCCCGCTGCTGGGCCACCAGTTGGTTGTAGCGCCACGTGTTGGCGTGCACGTCGAGCAGCTTGCCCTCGGCGACGCGCTGGGCGTGGCCCAGCAGCTGGCCGGCCTTCTCGTGGAGGATGCGGCCGTTCTCGTCGGTCTGCATCGGCAGCTTCTGCGGTTCCAGGTTGGCGACGACGACGTCGTCCTCCCAGGAGGCGAAGAACACCGACGACCCGGGGTCGCCCTGCCGGCCTGCGCGGCCGCGCAGCTGGTTGTCGAGCCGCTCGGTGTGGTGCCGCCCGGTGCCGATCACGTGCAGGCCACCGAGGTCGGCGACCTCCTTCTTCTTCTCGGCGTCGTCGCCCACGTCGGAGCCACCGAGCCGGATGTCGGTACCACGGCCGGCCATCTGGGTGGACACCGTGACCCGTCCGAGCGTGCCCGCCTCGGCGATGACGGCAGCCTCCTCGGCGTCGTTCTTGGCGTTCAGCACGACGGCCGGGATGCCGGCCTTCACCAGGCGCTCGTGCAGTTCCTCGGATTCGGCGACGTCGCGCGTGCCGACGAGCACGGGCTGACCGGTGGCGTGCACCTCGGCGATGTGCTCCAGGATGGCGGCGTTCTTGGCCGCGGCGGTGATGTAGACGCGGTCGGCGTCGTCGGAGCGCACGTTGGGGGTGTTGGGCGGGATCGGTGAGACGCCCAGCTTGTAGAACTGGCGCAGCTGCTCGCCGGCGGCCAGCGCGGTGCCGGTCATGCCGCACACCGTGGCGTAGCGGTTCACCAGCGCCTGCACCGTGATGGTGTCGAGTACCTCGCCGGTCTCGGTGGGGTCGATGCCCTCCTTGGCCTCGACGGCGGCCTGCAGCCCGTCGGGCCAGCGTTGCAGGGCGGCGATGCGCCCGCGGGAGGCGTTGATCAGCTGCACCTTGTCGTCGCGGACGATGTAGTGCACGTCGCGCTGCAGCAGCACGTGCGCGTGCAGGGCGACGTTGACCTCGGTGAGCGTGGTGCTGACGTGTTCCTCGGAGTACAGGTCGATCCCGCCCAGCGCCTTCTCGAGCTTGCGGGCACCGGCGTCGGTGAGGTGGACGTTGCGCCGGTCGGCGTCGGCGTCGTAGTCCTTGGTGGGCACCAGCTCGCCGACGAGCCGGATGATCTCCAGCCGCGGCGTCTCGCGGTGCGTGGTGCCTGCCAGCACCAGCGGCACCAGGGCCTCGTCGACCAGCACGGAGTCGGCCTCGTCGATGAGCGCGACGTCGGGCCGCGGCGACACCAGGTCGGCGACGTCGGTGACCAGCTGGTCGCGCAGCACGTCGAACCCGATCTCGTTGACCGAGGCGTAGGTGACGTCGCAGGCGTACGCGGCGCGGCGCTCCTCGGGGGTGGAGTCGGCGGTGATCCATCCGACCGTCAGCCCCAGCGCCTCCAGCAGCGGGCCCATCCACTCGGCGTCGCGGCGGGCCAGGTAGTCGTTGACGGAGATGACGTGCACGCTGCGGCCGCCGATGGCGTACCCGGCTGCGGCCACGGCACCGGCCAGCGTCTTGCCCTCACCGGTGGCCATCTCGACGACGTCGCCGGCCATCATCCGCAGCGCACCGAGCAGCTGGACGTCGAAGGGGCGCAGGCCGGTGGCACGCTCGGACGCCTCGCGCACGATGGCCAGGAACTGCGGGACGTCGGCGGCCTCGGCGAGGTCGCCGAGTTCGAGCAGTTGGGCCGCCTTGCGCAACTGCTCGTCGTCGAGGTCCTTGGCCTTGGCGTCGAAGTCGGCCGAGGCCGTGACCCGGCTCATCGAGCTGGCCTGATCCTTGTCGGTGCTGGCACCGAGCATCTTCCAGAACCGGGTGCTCATGCGCGACGGCGCGCGATTCTTGGTCTTCGCCACGTGTTCAAGGTACGCGGCGCACGCGCCCGTGGATCGGCGCACTCGCCGTCATCCCGGCGCCGCGAAGTCGGTCGCGAGCCAGTCCGCGCGGGGCACGAACCCGAGCCTGCGGTAGATGGCGTTGGGTACGGGGTTCGCGACGTCGGTGAACAGCACGACGTCGCGGATGCCCGCCGCCAGGGCGGTCCGGGCGGCGGCGGCGGTGACGGCCGAGCCGTAGCCGTGCCCGCGGTCGTCGTCGGGGGTGTAGACGGGGCCGATGCGGGCCACCCCCGCGACGGGTCGGCGCACCATGGCCATGCTGACGGGCCTGCCGGCGTGTGTCCACAGCACGAATCGCGCCCCCGCCGCCAGATAGGTGGTGACGAAGGCGCGGTGCGCGGCCGGGCGCGGCGTCACCCCGAACGCCTCGACGAAGAACCGTCCGGCCCAGTCGACCAGCAGGTCGGTGTCGGTGCGGGCGTCGTGGTCGCGGGCGGCGCCACCCACTCCGCGGGGGTCGACGAGCGTGCCGAGCACGTGCAGGCGTTCCTCGACGGTGTCGGTGGGCCGTGCCCCGGTGCGCCTCACCCACGCCTCGACGAACGCGGCCGTGGGCGCGGCGGGCCCGCGCACGGCCGCCACCGGGGTGCCTTGCAGCGCGGCGGCGACCGGGTCCGCCGCCGCGACGTCGAATCCACACACCAGCGGGTACGGCGGCGTCCGAACGGCGGCGCCGACGACGCGGCCGGCGTCGGCCACGGTCACCAGCACGGCGTCCGACGGCAGTGCGGGCGCCGCCAGCCCCGACAGCTCGACGGTGTGGGCTATCGGGTCGCGCAGGTAGAACGGCTCGGCGGCCGCGCGGAACGCTGCCTCGTCGTGGAGGATTCGGACCTGCATCCCTCCAGCGTGGCGGGTGCCGCGGCACCGGGACAACCGAATTGGGTGGCGACGATTCCCGGGAACGGCCGCCGCGCTGCGGTAGCTTGCCCCGCAGGGCACGTCGAGGGGCGGCCCCGGTGGGCACGGTCGGGGGGCGTGGCGGCATGGGACCGGAGGCAGTGCGCTCGTCGTCGATCGACTGGAGCCACGAGGCCCTGAACTCCCTGATCTGGGTGCTGCAGGCCTTCTCCTGCGCGGCGCTGGGCTTGGTGGTGGCGGTGCTGCTGCTGGGCAGGACCACCGCGTGGGGCCGCCAGTTCGGCCGCATCACCGGCGGTTACTTCCGTGGGCGGCAATCCGTTCCGGCGTGGCTGTCGTTGGCGGCGCTGCTGGTGTCGGCCGTGGTGGCGGTCCGCGTCGCGGTGCTGGAGAGCTACTACGCCAACGATCTGTTCGCGGCGCTGCAGACGGCCTTCGAGGGCGGTGCGACCGACGACGCGGCGGTGCGCGCCGGCGGCGTCGACGCGTTCTGGCGTTCCATCGGGATCTTCGTCGTGCTCGCGACGGTGTCGGCGGTGCGCTACCTGGTGGACCTCTACGTCTACCAGCGCTTCGTGCTGCGGTGGCGGGTGTGGTTGAGCCGCAGGTTCGTCGACGACTGGCTCGACGAGCACGCGTACTTTCGCGGGGCGCTGTCGGCGCGCCCCATCGACAACCCGGATCAGCGCATCCAACAGGACGTCGACGTCGTCACCGCCGGGACGGGAGAGGTGAACTCACCGGCCAACGGGTCGGTGACCATGCTGGCGTTCGGGTCGGTGCAGGCGCTGCTGTCGGTGGTGTCGTTCGGGGTGATCCTGTGGCAGCTGTCGGGTCCGCTGACGGTGCTCGGGGTGACGGTGCCCAAGGCCCTGTTCTGCATCGTGATCGGCTACGTGCTGGTGGCGACGGTCATCGCGTTCTGGATCGGACGGCCGCTGATCGGGCTGAGCTTCCTCAACGAGGTGCGCAATGCGAGCTTCCGGTACGCCATGATCCGGCTGAAGGATTCCGCGGCCGCGGTGGGGCTCTACCGTGGGGAGCCCGCCGAACGCGTCCAGCTTCGCGATCGGCTGGCCGCGATCGTCGCCAACTACCGCCAGTGGCTGCACCGCATGCTGCTGTTCCTCGGCTGGAACGTCACGGTGAGCCAGGCCATCAACCCGCTGCCCTACGTCGTGCAGGCGCAGCGGCTGTTCGCCGGCCAGATCTCGCTGGGTGACGTCATGCAGTCGGCGGCGGCGTTCATCGCGATCCACGACTCGCTGTCCTACTTCCGCAACGCCTACGACTCGTTCGCCGCCTACCGGGCGGCGCTGCTGCGGCTCGACGGTCTGCGCGACGGCATCGCGCGGGCCGACGCCCTGCCGCGACTGGCGGTCGGGGACTCCGCCGACGGCGGGGTGCACCTGGCAGGCGTCGAGGTGAAGACGCCGCAGGGCACGACCCTGGTTCGCGATCTGGGGTTGGACCTGGCGCCGGGCGACACCCTGGTGGTGCGGGGGCGCTCGGGTGTCGGCAAGACGGTGCTGTTGCAGAGCCTGGCGGGACTGTGGCCCTACGCCACCGGCGACGTCCGGATGCCGAACGGGGCCGAGGCCAGTCCGCGGGACGCGTTGTTCGTCTCGCAGCTGCCATACCTGCCGCTGGGTGACCTGCGCGCGGCGGTGGCGTACCCGCTGTCCCCGGATCAGGTGTCCGACGCCGACGTGCAGCGCGCGCTGGTCGCGGTGTCGCTGCCGCATCTGGTGATTCGGATCAGGGAGGTTCGAGACTGGGGGCAGAGCCTGTCGGTGGGTGAGCAGCAGCGGTTGGCGTTCGCGCGCATCCTGCTCGTCGCGCCGGCGGTGGTGTTCCTCGACGAGGCCACCTCGGCGATGGACGAGGGACTGGAGATGGCGCTCTACCACGCGATCCGGACCGCGTTGCCGTCGTCGATCGTGGTGAGCGTGAGCCACCGCGAGACCGTCGATCGGCATCACGACCAGCAGTTGGAGCTGCTCGGCGACGGCGAGTGGCGGCTGCGGCAGGTGCCCGCGACGACTTGATGACGAGTTGCGCCCTCGACCCCGCTGGTGGCGTCGCGTACCGGTACCTTGTCCGGAATGGACTTGTTCACCCCGACGCTCGACTGGAGTGGCGAGCTGGGGACGTCGCTGGTGTGGATCGCCAAGGGCTGGGCCATCGCCGTGGTGGCCACGCTGCTGATCCTGTTCCTCATCATGAAGACCACCACGTGGGGCAGGCAGTTCTGGCGGATCACGGGGGCGTACTTCACCGGCCCGGGGTGCTGGCGGGTGTGGCTGTGGCTTGCGGTGATGATGCTGTCGGTCATCACCGCCGTGCGGTTGTCGGTGCTGTTCACCTTCCAGGGCAGCGACATGATGACGAGCTTCCAGGTGGTCGCCGGCGGGCTCAGCAGCAGTGACGAGGCCGTCCGCCAGTCGGGCCGCAACGGCTTCTGGATGTCGATGGGCGTGTTCGCCGTGCTGGCGGTGCTGCACATCTCGCGCATCATGCTGGACCTGTTCATCACGCAGCGGTTCATGCTGGCGTGGCGCGCGTGGCTCACCGACCGGCTGACCGGGGACTGGCTCGACGGCAAGGCGTACTACCGCGGCCGGTTCATCGACGACACGATCGACAACCCCGACCAGCGCATCCAGACCGACATCGACATCTTCACCGCGGGTGTCGGTCCGCTGCCCAACACGCCCAACAACACGTCGGCGGCGACGCTGCTCTTCGGCGCCGTCAACGCGATCGCGTCGATGATCTCGTTCACGGCCATCCTGTGGAACCTGTCGGGCACGCTGACGCTGCCGCTGGTGCACGTCGAGCTGCCCAAGGCGATGTTCGCGATCCTGGTGCTGTACGTGGTGGTCGCCACGGTGATCGCGTTCTGGATCGGCAAGCCCATCATCTGGCTGTCGTTCGACAACGAGAAGTACAACGCCGCGTTTCGCTACTCGCTGGTGCGGTTGCGCGACGCCTCGGAGGCCGTGGCGTTCTACCGCGGCGAGCTGGCAGAGCGTATGGGGTTGCGGGCGCGGTTCGCTCCGATCGTCAACAACTACAAGCGCTACATCAACCGCATGATCGGGTTCTACGGGTGGAACCTGTCGATGGACCAGGCGATCGTGCTGCTGCCCTACGTGCTGCAGTTCCCGCGGTTCCTGTCCGGTGAGATCGTGCTGGGGCAGATGACGCAATCGGCGTCGGCGTTCGGCAGCATCCAGGACGGGCTCTCGTTCTTCCGCAACGCCTACGACCAGTTCGCCGGGTACCGTGCGGCGATCATCCGTCTGCACGGTCTGGTGGTCGCCAACGAGGAGGCCAGGGACCTCCCGGAACTGGTGCTCGAGGACTGCGGCGACGGCACCGTCTCGCTCGACGAGGTCGAGGTCCGTACGCCCGACGGCAGGCAGCTGGTGAAGCCGCTGGACCTACACCTCGACCCGGGTGACACCCTGGTCATCACCGGCAAGTCCGGGACCGGCAAGACGACGCTGCTGCGCAGCCTCGCCCAACTGTGGCCGTTCGCGTCGGGGTCCATGAAGTGCCCGGGCACCGACGACAACGCGACGCTGTTCCTGTCGCAGATGCCCTACGTGCCGCTGGGCGACCTGCGCGCGGTGGTGTCCTACCCGTGCAAGGAGGGCGAGGTCACCGACGCCGAGATCGCCGAGGTGCTCACCAAGGTGGCGCTGCCGCATCTCATCGAGCGCCTCGACGAGGTGCAGGACTGGGCCAAGGTGCTCTCCCCCGGCGAGCAGCAGCGCATCGCGTTCGCGCGCATCCTGCTGACCAAGCCCAAGGCCGTGTTCCTCGACGAGTCCACGTCCGCCTTGGACGAGGGCCTGGAACTGCTGCTCTACCAACTGGTTCGCGACGCCTTGCCGAACACCATCATGGTGTCGGTGAGCCACCGCAGCACCGTCGAGAAGCACCACGCCAAGCAGTTGCACCTGTTGGGCGACGGCGAGTGGGCACTCGGCGAGGTCGGGACCGTGGCGTCGGGCGCGGCGGGAAGGGCCTGACCGCCCGTTCACCTCAGCGGGCGTGCGCGGCGGCGTGCGTGGCGGCGTGTGTGCCGGCGCGCCGCCCGAAGAACGAGCCCTCGCCCAGTTGGGTGCCGCTGGCGTAGCCCAGGCCGTCCTGGGCGATGTTCGACGCGCACGCCCCCGCGGCGTACAGGCCGGGCACCACGCTGCCGTCGGCGCGCAGCACCTCGCCGTCGAGGGAAACCGCGAGCCCGCCCATGGTGAAGCCGGAGTACATCGCGACGCCGAGGGACAGGTCGAACGCCGCCCACGGCCCGGTGTCCTGGGCGGCAAGGTAATCCGGCTGCTTGTGGAAGTCGGGGTCCTCGCCCTTGGCGGCATTGGCGTTGTAGCGCTCGAGGGTGGCGGCGAGGTTGCCCGCGGGGATGCCGAGCGCCTCCTCCATCTCGGCGATGGTCTCCCAGCCGTCGATGAACTTGATCAGCGGCATCTCCGGCATCTGCATGTGCGCCTCGTCGACCACCAGGTAGGCCTGCTGGTCGGGTTGGGCCAGGACGAACGCCGACGTGCGGGAGTGGTAGGAGTCCTCGTTGACGAAGCGCTGCCCCTGGTTGTTGACGATGACGCCGGTGAGCAGGATCTCGGGCGGGTAGGCGGCGGCGGTGATGAACAGGCCGTCCATGTTGACCGCGACGCCGCCCGCCGAGACGCCCAGCTCGATGCCCAGCCCGTCGTCGTGGGGGTTGCCCAGGATGTAGGGCTCCACCTCGCCGTGGTGCTTGGTCTTGCGCCGCTGCGCCAGCGCCGGGGTGTGGGTGGCGACCATGTCGGCGTTCATGGCGAAGCCGCCGGCGGCGATGACGACGCTGCCCGCGCGGACGAAGCCGGTGTCGCCGAAGCGCTTCCAGCGCACGCCGGTGACCTCGCCCCCGGGTCCGACGACGAGGTTGGTGACGCCCGTCTCGTAGCGCACCTCGACGCCGAGTTCGCCGGCACGCTTGACGAGCAGCTGGATCACCATGTCGGCGCCGCCGAGTTCGCCGGGGACCGGCACGGAGTGCCCGCGCGGTGCGGGCGTGGCCTGCTCGCAGAACGGCCACACCTTCTCGTTGCCGGTGTAGGACAGGCCCTCGGTGCCGGGAGGCACCACGACCTTGCCCTTCCAGTAGCTGCGTTCGAACTGGAAGCCGAGGCCCTCCAGCCAGTCGAAGTGCTCGACGCTGCCGTCGCAGTAGGCGCGGATCTTGGCGTGATCGGGATCCTGGGAGACCGCCACCAGGTAGTCGTACATCGCGTCGGCGGTGTCGTCGTGACCGGTCGCCTGCTGCACCGCGGTGCCGCCGCCCAGGTAGAAGTGGCCGCCGGCCATCGACGACGTGCCGCCGGCGGCGGCCGCCCGTTCGAGCACCAGGACCTTGGCACCCGCGGCGGCGGCGCTGACGGCCGCGCAGCCGCCTGCCATGCCGAACCCGATGACCACCACGTCGTAGGCATCATGGTTGCCGTCATTGCCGTGGTTGCCGTCGTTGCCGTCCGTGCCGTCGGGCACCTCGGTGGCCGGGATCGTCCGGGGGTGTTCGGTCATCGTTGCTCCTGCTTCACGTGGTCGAAGAACGTCTGGATGTCGGGCGGCACGTAGGCGATCTCGAGGTACGGAACGCCCGCGGCCGCGTCGGCGGCGCCGACGTAGGCGAACCGCATGCCGCCGGGCATGGTGCCGTCGGCCACCAGTTCGGCGCCGGCGCGCTGGGCGGCGGCGACGCGGGCGGCAAGGGCATCGGGGTCGGGCGCGGTGACGCAGACGTGGTGCAGTCCGGGGCCGTTGCGGTCGAGGAATTCGGAGTAGAGGGAGTCGCCACGCACCGGGGCGAGGATCTCCAGTTGGGTGTCCCCGGCATAGGAGAGTGAGACGTGCGCGGTGAAGTCGGCGGGGGCGCCGCGGTAGGTGCAGTCGTCGGGTCCGAAGTGCACGTCGGGCATGCGCACCCACCGGCGGGCCCCGAGGAGCGCGGTGAGTGCCGCCTCGGTGGCGTCCAGGTCGGCGGTCACCCACGCGATCTGGACAGGTGTCTGGTCGGGCATCCACAAGAGGATATCGCCGCACCGCCCCCGAAGCTATAACGTGTTCTAGTTCCGGTCGACGAACAGTGACAGCAACGTGGTGACCTGCGCGTCGAACACCTCGACGGGGTCGGCGAACGTGTCGGCGCCGTACTGCCCGAACACCTCCAGACCGATCGCGCCGACCAGCCCGGCCCACAGCGCCAGGCACGCCGTCATGGTCGCGTCGTCGCCGCCGATGCCGAACTCGTCGCGAATGCCCACGTAGTCGCGCGAGAGTCGGTGCGAGAGTCGTTGCGAGACAGTGCCTTCGACATCCGCCACCGAACCGGCACCCTCGGCGACCACCGCGAGCACGGCGCCGACGACCCGCGTGCCCGGGCCGACGGTGCGTTCGGCGGGCGCGTGATATCCCGGTACCGGGCTGCCGTAGAGCAACGCCCACCGCGCGGGGTCGGCGACGGCCCAGCCGCGTGCCGCGTGGGCCATGGCCCGCACTCGATCCCGCCAGTCGCCGGCGGGACGGGCGCGGGCGGTGTCGACGGCGTCGGCGAGGTCGGTGTAGGCGTCGACGAGCAGCAGCGTCAGCAGCTCGTCGCGGCTGGCGACGTAGCGGTAGATGGCCGACGACACCATGCCCAGCTCGCGGGCGATGGCCCGCAGCGACAGGTTGGCGGCGCCGACGCTGGCGAGGTGGCGTCTGCCGATGTCGACGATGTCGCGTTCGGTGGCCGCGCGTGCCTGGCTGCGGGTGCCCATGGTCGCAGTCTGCCATGAACGAGAGCGGTGCTCTTGCTTTCCGGCCGTCGCCGTGTCACGGTTGAAAAGAGAGCAGTGCTCTCTGATCGCCACATCGAGGAGGCCCCGAATGACCGTCCGTTACGACCGCCCGAGCCGTTTGGCCCGCACCGGCAACGAAGTGCTGCGGTGGCTCGCCGAGGCCGGCGTCAGCATCGCGGGCACCACCGCCGTCCGCGTCCGCGGCCGCCGCACCGGCACGCCGCGCGGCGTCGTGGTGAACCTGCTGGAGATCGACGGCAGGCGCTACCTCGTCTCGCCCCGCGGCGCCACGCAGTGGTCCCGAAATGCCCGCGCCGCAGGCGAACTGGAGATGGGTCCACGGTGGCGTCGCCGCCGGATCCGCCTGCTGGAAGTCGACGACGACGCCAAGCCGCCGATCCTGCGGCGTTATCTCGACCGCTGGTTCTGGGAGGTGAAGGGCCACGTGGGCGGGCTCGCACCCACCTCCGGGGACGCCGAGGTCCGCGCGGTCGCGCCGAGCATCCCGGTGTTCGAACTGCTGGACTGACTCAGGAGCCGTCGCGCAGCATCTTCGCGATGGTGTCGGCGGTCTGCTGGGTCATGTCACCGGAGAGCTGGATCGATTGCCCGTCGATGGGCTGGGTGATGGCGGGCGCGGCCAGTACCAGGCCGTCGCGGACGAACGCGACCTGCTTGCCAACGTTCGCGGTGGTGTAGCGCAGGAAGTCGGCGCTCGAGCGGGTGTCCATGACGATCTGGACGCTGTAGAACTCGCTCATCGGCAGCTTCAGCGATTTGGCGTTGGTGAGGCCGAGTTCCAGTGATACGGGCGCCAATTGGTAGTGCGCCTTGCGTTCGACGTCGCATGCCGGCTGCGGATCGGTGGGCGGCACCGGCGGCGGGGGCGGGTCGCATTGGCCGGGCTGCGCCTGGAACGCCTCGAGCACGGGCCGGACGTCGAGCGGCTTGATCACGAGGACGGGCTGCGTGGGCGTGGGCGGCGCCATGGCGCGTGGGGGCTGGTCCTTGGGGTCCGGTCGTAGGAACGGCATCACCAGCGCAGCAGCGGTGGTGCCCAGCATCGCGAGGATCCCGACCGATGCCAGCACGGCGATGGTGATCTTGCGACGGGACCACCGGTTCGTCGATACCCGCACGCGCCGATCCTAGTGGGCGGTCAGGCGGGAGCGTCGGAAGACGGCGGCACCGTGACCCGGGCGGCGGCGTCGACGGCGGGGTTGGCGGTCCCGGACGTCTTGACCACCTCGTCGCGGATCTGCTGGTCGGTCGACTGCCAGGACACGGCGGCGGGGAAGCTGCCCCACGTGCTGTTGAACATGCCGATGATGACGGCGCGGCCGTCGTCGGTGGGCACGTACACGGGGCCGCCGGAGTCGCCCTTTTGGCTGACGATGCCGTTGGTCATGGTGAACCAGCCGTTGTTCACCGATTCGATGGTGCCGCAGCTCTCGCCGGTGACCACGCCGAAGTGGCAGACGCGCTGGCCGTTGGTGGGGACGACGGTGGGGTCGACGACCAGGGCCCGGCCGCCGGGGAGCACGTCGTTGACCGTGACGTCGGGGGCCAGCGCGATGGTCTGCCAGTCGGAGATGAGGTGGTCGGTGGTGATGGTGGTGCCGTCGGGCGTGTTGTCCTGGAACAGCGTGCCCTGGCCCAGCGGCAGGCCGGCGGGGTTGGTGACGGCGCCGTCGCCGGCGCGGCAGTGCCCTGCGGTGTAGGCGGTCCTGGTGGCGACGTCGACGAAGCCGAGGGTGCAGACGTTGCGGTCCTGGCGGATCTCCATGCCCGGGAACACCAGGGGCCCCACGGCGGGTGCGGGTGCGGCCTCTGCCGCCGGCACGGGTCCGGCCAGGGCCATGACGGCGGCGCTGGCACCGACGGCCAGGGTCCCGAGGAGTCGTCGCCAACTGGTTCGCACGGTGGCCTCCGATCGCGGGTGCTCGTCGAGGGTCCCACAGTACCGAGAGCCGAAACCGATCATGAACTGTTATCCGCTCGAGACCGTGTCTGCGTTACATGGCACCACGGGCAGCGGCCACGTCGAGCGTCGGGCGGCGGCGGTGGCCACCCCACTGATGCCGCGCCGTCCCACTCCACAGTCGCGCGCCACTGCCGGGCCACCCCACCCCCACTGTCTCCCCCCACTTCCGCGCCACCCCACTTCACGGTCTCCCCCACCGCCGGGCCGCCCCACTCCCACTGTTGCGCTCTACGGCCATGCCACCCCACCCCACCGTCTCCCCCACCGCCGGGCCACCCCACCCCACTGTTGCGCTCTACGGCCATGCCAGCTCACTCCACCGTCGCGCGCCACGGCCATGCCAGCTCACTCCACCGTCGCCACCACCGCCGGGCCACCCCACTTCACCCCCGCGCGCCACGGCCATGCCAGCTCACCCCACCGTCGCCCCCCACTTCCGCGCCACCCCACTCCACGGTCTCCCCCACCGCCAGGGCACCCCACCCCACCGTCGCGCTACCCCACCTCATTGCCGTGCGGTGGTGCGGGCCCGCCGGGTGGGCGCTGGTCGGTACGTTCTCCTTCCCGGGCGGTCTCGACGGCCGGGTGCACGTCGGGCGCCCAAGGATCGCCGCCAACGCGGTCATCCCGACCGTCGACCCGTGCCGCCTCCCCAACCAGATCCAATTCAGGTGCCCACGGATCGTCGATGGTGGGGCCGTCGGCGCGGCCGGCGGACCCTGATTCCGCGAATTCGCCTGCCGCGCAGCCGCTTTCCCCACCACCCGGCGGCGGGTGGAGTCGTTCGGGGTGGTGGTAGGTGTTCACCCGGGTTTGGCCGCGGTCCAGCAGTGGGGGTGGGTGCCATTCGACCTGGTGGCGGGCGTTCATCCGGGTGGTCCAGCCGCCCTTACCGACGAGCCGATTGTCACTGCCGCACGCCAGGGCGTTGTCGTTGACGTTGGTGTTGCCACCGGCGGCGAAGTCCTTCTTGGCGTGGTGCACTTGGCAGCCGTACGCCCCGACGGTGCAACCGGGTTTGGTGCAGCCCCCGTCGCGGGTGATCAGGGCGAGGCGTTGCACGACGGTGGCGGTGCGGCGGGTCTGGAACAGGTCGAGGACCTTGCCGGTCGCGTCGTCGAACAGGGTCAGGAATCCCGTGGTGGTGGATTGGGCGGCCAGCTGCAGGATCTCGCGGCGGGTGAGCACGGTGCCGCCGCCGGTCACCCCGACGCCGGCGCGGGACTCCAGATCGGCGAGGGTGGTGCGGATCAGGATCGCGGTGGGAATCCCGTTGAGCCGGCCCAGTTCACCCTTGG
This sequence comes from Mycobacterium sp. DHQP2018-32-09, assembly GCF_058148405.1. Lineage (NCBI taxonomy): Bacteria > Bacillati > Actinomycetota > Actinomycetes > Mycobacteriales > Mycobacteriaceae > Mycobacterium > Mycobacterium sp. DHQP2018-32-09. The sequence goes on from NZ_JBYVYK010000054.1 coordinate 23,709, forward strand.
CCAGGGCCGTGCGGTGGAGGAACGCCAACGCGTCGTGACGGCGCTGGGCCAGCGTGCGGTCATCGGCGTCGATCTGCGCTTGGCTCGGTGTCCCCGACGTACAGGGCTCATCGTCGGCGGGGTTGCACATGCCTGGGGCGGCGAACTTCGCCAACAGGACTTCCAGGGCGGCCCAGGCCGCGGCGGTCATCACCACGTTCACCGCGACGGTGCCATCGGCGGCCTGCTTCCCGACGGTCACGCCGCGACGCCGCCCCGTCCTCGTCGGTCGGCGGCGGCCCATCCTGATCGAGCAGATACAGCGCCCGCGTGAGATCGGCGGCCAACTGATGCGGCGCCATCGACATCGCGGCCCGCGCCCAGGCGACCTCCAACCCCGACCGCTGCATCGGGTCGACGTGGGTGGGGATCTTGGCGACGGCGTCGCGGATCACGGTCACGTGGTCGGCGTTGATCACCCCGTGCGCCACCGCAAGAGCGGTGGCGGGCAGCTTCGGTGGCATCGGCTGTCCGGTCAGAGACCGTCGGGGCCCGAGGTCGGCGGCCACCGCGACGCGGCGCTTGGCTTCCCTGGGGTGCAGGTTCAGCCGGGTCTGCAACGCATCGGCGAGACTCTTGGCCCCCAACTGCGCTGGCGGGGTGTCGGCGTCCAGAGCGTTGATCAGGCGGTGTTCGAGCGCGGGGATGCGGCAGCGGTGGGTCTCCAGCTCGGCGAGGAGTTCCACCCGCTCGGCGGCGTCGAGTGATTCGAGGTCGCAGGAAGCCAGCGCATCCACGGCGGCACGCAACGCTGCCACCGACTCTGCCACCATCCCCGCCCGCATGCTTCGAACATACATTCGAGGTCTGACATGTCCGCTGTCTCGCTTGCGGGATGGCGTCGATGGCTTCCACGGTCGTGAACGCCGCGGATCCGCGACCCCGGGCAGTCGAGACGACGACGCCCCCACCCCCGGGGATGTGGGGTGGGGGCCTCGAGTCCGGGGGGCGCCTACTTCTGGTCGGCACCGGTGAGGTGGGCGATGTAGGCGGGGCCGTGGTTGCCGTGCCGGCCCGGGCCCACCGTCGGCGCGGGGTGGGCGAACGTCTGCGGCGAGTACGAGTAGCCGTGACCCGTGGGCGCCTCGCCCCCTACCGTGGCGGCGGTGGCGGCCCCGGCCAGGCCGAGGGCCGCACCGCCCAGGATGCCGGCGGCGGCGACGGGCAGGGCGATGGTGGCGAGGATCTTGGTCATGACTTCTCCTGAGAGCGAGCGGTTTTCGAGTGGTTCGGCCGGTGTTCCGGCGATGACCCAATACTCCCGCCCAGGGCGCGCCGGCCATATCGACCGACCGGCCCCACCGGCGGATGAAACCGAACTCCCCCAATCGGTGGACCCACACGCGTTCCAATTGCCGTGAGGGTCGTGATTCGCGCGGAGATCACGGACCCTGACGGCAATCGAACGGTCGGTGACCCGGATGACCGGGCCCCTCGACACGACGACGGGGCACCCACCCCAAGGGTGGATGCCCCGTGTGCCGAGGGACTGGGGTCAGCGGCCGTTGCCGAAGGTCGCCTGCGGGGCGGGCACGGTCGCGGTCTGCTGGATGTCGTTGATCCACGTGTGGTGATCGATCCCGGCGCTGGCCGGGGCGGCCAGGCCCAACACGGCGGCGGCGAAACCGGTGGCGATGATGCCGGCGATGGTGGTCTTCTTCATGATCTCTGCTCCCTCTCGATGACCGCTTCCGCGGTGTCCTGCCACGTGTAACCCGCACGTCAACGCACCTATTTCGGATGGCAGTCATTGAGCGGTGCGTGGCAGGAACCGAGCCCTCCGATTCCGGCGCGGGTGGCGATCCCGCAGAATGCATGACCCTGGTGGCGACCACGACGACGAAACCCCCACCCCCGGGGATGTGGGGTGGGGGCCTCGAGTCCGGGGGGCGCCTACTTCTGGTCGGCACCGGTCAGGTGGGCGATGTAGGCGGGGCCGTGGTTGCCGTGCCAGCCCGGGCCCACCGTCGGCGCGGGATGGGCGAACGTCTGCGGCGAGTACCCGTAGCCGTGGCCCGAGGGCCCCTCGCCCCCTACCGCGGCGGCGTTGGCGGCACCGGCCAGGCCCAGGGCCGCACCGCCCAGGATGCCGGCTGCGGCGACGGGCAGGGCGATGGTGGCGAGGATCTTGGTCATGACTTCTCCTGAGAGCGAGCGGTTTTCGAGCGGTACGGCCGGCGTGTTCCGGCGATGACCCAATACTCCCGCCCACGACGCGCAGGCCATATCGACCGACCGGCCCCACCGGCGGATGAAACCGAACTCCCCCAATCGGTGGACCCACACGCGTTCCGGTTGCCGTCAGGGTCGTGATTCGCGCGGAGATCACGACCCTCACGGCAACCTCGACACGGGACACCCAGCTCGGGCACCGCCCCACGACGTCGGTCGTGACCGCAGGTCACTACCGGAAGCTCAGCACCTCGTCACCCCAGGCCGCGCGCAGATCCCGGTCCGGGTCCTCGACCACGGTGTCGACGCCGTCGATCACCAGCGTCGCGCGCTCACCGTCGCGGTAGGGCCGCCACGCCGGGTCGCCGGCGTACGCATCCGGGGCGGATCCGGACGCGAAGTTCAACCAACGGCGCCGCATCCGCTCGGACACCTGCGTGCCGACCTTGAGGCCGCCCAGCTTGAACGTGGGGTCCTTGGGTCCCATCGAGAGGTTGCCCCACACGTAGGGCAGTTCGGTGGCGTGCGCGGCGCCCAGCCGGAGCAGCCGCAGCATCGGCGTCGCCCAGTCGAAGCGGTAGACGTAGGTGGGCGCCACCTCGGCGTGCGCCTGGGCGAACCAGATGGTGGGCATGCGGAACCCGATGTCGCGGGCGACGCCGAGGCCGGGCACCTTGCCGCGGCCCGGGTAGGTCGATCCCAGCACCTCGCGCGACGGCAGCCGAAGGTCCGGCTGCTCGGCCTCGATCTGGGCGAACATCGCCGAGATCGCCTTCGGGGTGATGGGCATCAGCGGGGATCGCATGAACCGGAACAGCGCGGCCTCGTGGGCATTGGTGCCGATGATGAGCGGCACGGGGTGGGTCTCGCCGGCGCGGGCGACGTCGATGGGGTATCCGGGCACCACGTCGCCGTCGACGATCGGCGCGAACCCGAGCGTGCCGGGCGCGGCCACCGGCACCTCGTCGAAGACCCGCTTGGAGGCGGCGAGTACGTCGGCGATGGGCAGCTTGGGCAGCCAGTCCGCCGCGTCGTAGGCCAGGCCCAGCGCATCGAACAGCCGCTCCCCCACGGTGCGGCCGCGCGTGGCGTCGTACAGCGACGTGACCGGGGAACTCTGCGCGATGGCGGCGGAGAACAGGCCCGCGGCCGCCGGGCTGGCCAGCAGCGTGGTCACCACGCCGCCGCCCGCGGATTCGCCGAACAGCGTGACGCGCTGCGGGTCGCCGCCGAAGCCCGCGATGTTGTCGCGCACCCACTGCAGGGCGAAGATCACGTCGCGTAGCCCCAGGTTGGTCTCGAACGTGGTGCGCGCCGTGCCGAACGACGACAGGTCCAGGAAGCCCAATGCGCCCAGCCGGTAGTTGAGGGTGACGACGAGGGCGTCGCCCGCGCCCGCCAGCGCCTTGCCGTGGTAGAGCGCCTGCGCCGACGACCCCAGGACGTAGGCGCCGCCGTGCACCCACACCATGACGGGTTTGCCGGCTCCCGGCGCGGTGTCGGAGGAGGCCCACACGTTGAGCGTCAGGCAGTCGTCGCCTTGCGGGGCCCCGAGGTCGATGGGGATGCGCGGGTCGGTGGGCTGGGGACAGACGGGGCCCACCTTCGTCGCGTCGGCGGGTTCGGTCCACGGGGTGGGCGGCTGCGGGGCCCGCCAGCGCAGGTCGCCGACGGGCGGGGCGGCGTACCGCACGCCCTTCCACGCCTTCACCACGCCGTCGTCGATCCCGCGGACCGGACCGTGCGTGGTGTCGACGACGGGTGCGTCGCGCACGGCCGGGTCGGACTGCAAGGTCACCGCTGCGCTCCTCGTGCCGACGGGCGGGCGGGATGGGACATGTGGGGCTCCTCGATGTCGCTGGCGGCGTTGCCGACGGTGCGCCCAGGCTACTCGCGACACCCGATCCGCCGCCGTGACCAGCGCCTCACTAGGTTGATCGGCGTGCGCACGTGGGGATTGCTGGCAGCCGCCATCGCCAGCGAGGTGGCCGCGACGCTCGCGCTGCGTGCCTCTCAGGAGCACGCCGGCTGGCTGGTGGTGGTGGTCCTCGGGTACGTCGGCGCGTTCGTGTTCCTCACGCTGGTGTTGCGCGCCGGTCTGCCGGTGGGCGTGGCCTACGGCATCTGGGGTGCCTGCGGTACGGCCGCGACGGCACTGGTCGCGGCGGCACTGTTCGGCGAGGCGCTCACGTGGCCGCTCGCCGGGGGCATCGCGTTGATCATCGCGGGCGTGCTGCTGGTCGAGTTCGGGTCGCACGACGGCGCGGCACCGTCGTGACGTGGCTGGTGCTGATCACCGCGATCCTGCTGGAGGTGATGGCGACGTTGGCGCTACGGGCGTCGCAGGGATTGCGTCGTCGGGCCTGGATCGTGCCCGTCGTCGCCGGCTATGCGGCGGCGTTCTCCCTGCTGTGGGTGACGCTGCGCCTGGGCATGCCGGTGGGCGTCGCCTACGGCGTGTGGACGGCGTGCGGCGTCGCGTGCGTCGCGGTGGTGGCGCGATACGTGTTCGGTGACCCGCTGACCCGCCGGATGGTCGTCGGGATCGCGCTGATCGTGGTGGGGGTGTTGGTCATCGAGTTGGCGGGTGGGGCCGGGCGCTGAGCGCGCCCGCGCAGGCCACCGCCAACAGCGCGGCGACCGGCACCACCAGGAGGCCGACGCGCAGGGTCGTGGCGTCGGCGAGGGCGCCGACGACGGCGGGTGCACCGACGAACCCGATGCGCATGGACCACGCCACGGTGGTGAGTGCCCGCCCTTGCGGCAGTCCTGGCAGGCGGTCGGCGGCGTGCATGGCGGCCGGGATGGCCGAGGCCAGCCCGAAGCCCGCTGCCGCGAAGCCGACGAGCGTGCTGGGGACGCTGGGGAACGCCAGCGCCAGGCCCACGCCCGCGGCGGCGAGGATGCCGCCGGACCGCACCACCCGTCGTTCGCCGAAGCGGTCGACGAGCCGGTCGCCGAGGAGTCGGCCGACGAACTGCGACGCCAGCAGCCCGACGTAGCCGGACGCGGCGAGCGCGCCGGTGACGCCCAGCCGTTCTCCGAAGTACAGCGTGGACCAGGAGCTGCCGAGGTCTTCGACGACGGCGCCGGCGATGGTGATGACCATCAGCAGGGCCAGCAGCGCGTAGGGCCTGCCGAGGGTGACGCGGCGGGTGGGTCCATGCGCCGTGGGTGGGGCCGGGGCGTCGGCGCCGGGCAGCCGCGCCCGGTAGGCCAGCACGGCGACGCCGGTGAACAGGATGCCGGTGGCGGCCAGGTGCGCCGCGCGGGGCACGTGCAGGGCGAGGGCCGCGGCGCCCATCGCGCTGCCGAGGACGGCTCCGATCGACCACACCGCGTGCAGCGAGTTGATGATCGAGCGGCCGACGGCGCGTTGTACGCGCAGTCCGTGGGTGTTCTGGGCGACGTCGGTGACGGCGTCGGCCGCGCCGCCGAGGAACAGGGCGGCGGCCACCAGCAGCGCGCTCGGCGACGCCGCGGCGACGGCGATGGTCAGCGCGATGCCGATGGTGCCCGCGAGCGCCGTCCGCGCGTCGCCGTAGCGGCGGACCAGGGCGCCGGCCGTCATCCCGGCGACCAGCGCGCCCGCCGGGAAGGCCGCGACCACCATGCCGTAGGCGGCGTTGGACAGTGCCAGGTCGGCCTTGACGTCGGGGAGACGCGGGGCGAGGTTGGCGAACAGCGCGCCGTTGGTGAGGAACTGCGCCGAGGCGGCGATCCGGGCCCGTCGCAGGTGTCGAACCGGGTCGTGGGGTGGGCCCGTCATCGTCGGCGACGATACCGAGTGGGTGTGCGACCGCGGGTCGTCGCGGTGGTGGCACGCGCCGCGCGCCGGGACCGGGCAAGATCATGGCCATGAGCGACCTGTCCCCGTCCCTCGTCGAATTGGCCGGGCGCCACGGCGTGGCCACCGACTTCCAGGACTGGACGGGTGCGCACCGGCCGGTGTCGGAGGAGACGCTGGTGGCGGTGTTGGCCGCGCTCGGGGTGGCCGCTGCCGACGAGGACGAGCGGGGCCGTGCCCTGGCCGACGTCGAGCGGCGGTACTGGGAGCGCTGCGTCACCGAGACGATCGTGACGCAGGCTGGCCGGACGTCGTCGTTCTGGGTCCACGTCGATCACGGCCAGTCGGTGGGGACGTGGATTCGGCTGGAGGACGGCACGGTGCGCACCGGGGTGCGGCAGCTGGTCAACGACACGCCGCCGTATGACCTGGACGGTCGGCTGGTCGGCGAGGCGAGTTTCGAGCTGCCTGCCGACCTGCCGCTGGGGTATCACCGGCTGCACGTGCGCGCCGGTGCACGCGAGGCCGTGGCGACGCTGATCGTCACGCCGCCGACACTGCGCCTGCCCGCCGGGCTGGGGGCGGGTCGCGCGTGGGGTCTGGCCACGCAGCTGTACAGCGTGCGTTCGGAACGGTCGTGGGGCAGCGGGGATCTGACCGACCTGACGGATCTGGCGGTGTGGTCGGCGGCCCGTCACGGGGCGGATTTCCTGTTGGTCAACCCGTTGCATGCGGCGGCTCCGGCTGCGCCGATGGAGCCGTCGCCGTATCTGCCGACGTCGCGGCGCTACGTCAACCCCCTCTACTTGCGCGTCGAGGCGGTGCCCGAGTACGCCGACGTGCGCCACCGCGGACGGCTGCGCAAGGCGCGGTTGGCGGCGCAGGGCCGCGCGCAGCGGGCGGATCGGATCGACCGGGATTCGGCGTGGACGACGAAGCGAGCCGCGCTTCGGCACGTCTACCGGGTGCCGCGGTCGGCGGGCAGGCAGTTGGCGTTCGAGGCCTACCGCGCCCGTGAGGGTCGCAGTCTCGACGACTTCGCGACGTGGTGTGCGCTGGCGGAGAAGTTCGGCAACGACTGGCACGAGTGGCCGCGGAAGTACCGTCACCCGGGGACGCCTGCGGTGGCGGAGTTCGCCGCGGCGAACGGTGAGGCGGTGGACTTCCACCGCTGGTTGCAGTGGCAGCTCGACGATCAGCTGACGCGAGCGCAGGCCGCGGCGGAGCAGGCCGGCATGGCGCTGGGCATCATGCACGACCTGGCGGTGGGCGTGGACCCGAACGGCGCCGACGCGTGGGCGTTGCAGGAGGTGCTGGCCCTCGGCGTGGCCGCGGGCGCGCCGCCCGACGAGTTCAACCAGCTCGGTCAGGATTGGTCGCAGCCGCCGTGGCGGCCGGATGCGTTGCGCGAGGCCGGGTATGCGCCGTTCCGGGCGGTGGTGCGCGCGGTGCTGCGACACGCGGGCGGGGTGCGCATCGACCACGTGATCGGCTTGTTCCGGCTGTGGTGGATTCCGCGCGGTGCGGCGCCGACGGAGGGTACGTACGTGCGCTACGACCACGAGGCGATGATCGGCATCGTCGCGTTGGAGGCGCACCGCGCGGATGCGGTGGTCGTCGGTGAGGATCTGGGCACGGTGGAGCCGTGGGCGCGCGAGTACCTCGCCGGGCGCGGGGTGCTGGGCACCTCGATACTGTGGTTCGAGCTGGACCGTGACGGCGGTGATGCCGCCGGCGGTCCGCTGCCTGCCGAGAGGTGGCGGGAGTTCTGCCTGTCGTCGGTGACGACGCACGATCTGCCGCCGACGGCGGGCTATCTCGCGGGCGAGCACGTGGCGCTGCGGGAGCGGCTGGGGCTGTTGACCCGCAGCGCGGCGGAGGAACGGGCGGCCGACCGGGCGGAGCAGGACGCGTGGCTGGCGGTGCTGCGCCGCCTGGGCCTGTTGGGCGAGGCGGCCGCGCCGGGCACCGCACCGAACACCGAGGAGGTCGTCACCGCGCTCTACCGGTTCCTGGGCCGGACGCCGTCGCGACTGTTGGCGCTGGCGTTGCCGGACGCGGTGGGTGACGTGCGGACGCAGAATCAGCCGGGGACGGTCGACGAGTACCCGAATTGGCGGGTGCCGCTGGCCGGGCCGGACGGCCGCGCCATCCTGCTGGAGGACGTGTTCACGAATGCTCGCGCTGCGGCATTGGCCGAGGTGCTGCACCATCGGGTAACGCCGGCGGGTGATTGAGCGAAGTTCCTCGAGACACCCATCTGCGCTATGTTCGCAGGCGCAGCCGCGACAACCGGAGGTCACGTGAAGAAGCTCGCCGTACTCGGCGCCAGTGCCAGCGTCATCGCGGCATCGGCCGCCGTGGTGTCCCTGGTGGCGCCTGGTGTCGCCGCATCGGAACCCAGCTCGTCGTCGTACAACGTCGTCGGCGAGCCGTACGGGCGCGCGTTGGCCATTCTCAAGAGCCAGGGTGTGAAGGCCTTCTTCGGCGGCGCCGTCGGCAGTGATTACCCGCAGGCCGAGTGCATCGTCGAACAGCAGAAGATCACCGGCGGCGGCCGGATGTATCTGAACTTGAACTGCACCAAGGAAGCGGTGCTCAACGCCACCGACAACACGCCGGCCGGTGCCGGCGGCGGCGGGGGCCCCCGGGTGGGTGGCAACGGGGTGACGACGGTGACGGCGACGCCGGTGGGCCCGCAGCCCGGCATGCCGATGCCGGGTGCCTGAGCGGCCGACACCCCCGGTACCCGCTACCGACGTTCCCACATAACCCGTAGACTCCCCCTCACCACTGCCATCGCGACTTCGTTCGCGACGTCTCCAGAGGGGGTCCTACCGCATGTTGCGTCCGACGCGCTTCGCCACCGAGATCGATCCGGGGCCGGTGCAGATCCAGGCCCGCAAGGTGCACTTCGACGTCACCGACACGCCGCTGGACTGGATCCCCGGGCATCCCGTCGCGTCGCACATGGTCAGCCTGCTCAACGTCGTGCTGCCCGCCGCCGAGCGGTGGTTCGTCACCACGTTCAACGAGGCGCTGCCGTTGGTGCGCGATCCCAAGCTGGCGGAGGACATCCGCGGTTTCATCGGCCAGGAGGCCGTGCACGCCGACACGCACGACGCGGTCCTGCAGGAGTACCTGCGGTCGTCGGGCGTCGACGTCGCGCCGTTGCTGGAGTTGGTCGAGTACGTGTTCGAGAAGATGCTGGCGCCCACCGATTCGCCCGACCCGAAGCGCAGGATGAACGACCTGTGCGACCGGCTGTGGCTGATCGCGGCCATCGAGCACTACACGGCGGTGCTCGGTGACTTCTCGCTGAACAGCACGTGGGACGACCACGGGGCCGACGCCACGTTGGTGGACCTGTTCCGCTGGCACGGCAGCGAGGAGGTGGAGCACCGCATGGTGGCCCACGACGTGGCGACGTACTTCCACGACAGCTACGTCGACCGGGTGCGCGCCATGACCATCGCCATCGCGATGATGTTCACGTTCTTCCAGCGTGGCACGTGGTACCTGGTGCGCCACGATCCGAGCCTCGATCTGCGGTGGTGGCAGATGCAGCGGATGCGGATGCGCGACTCCAAGCTGGGCCTGCTGCCGGAGTTCCGGAAGTTGTTCGGCGGCAACACCTTCACGTACTTCCGGCCGAAGTTCAGCCCGGAGTCCATGGGGTCCACCGCGCAGGCCGTGGCATACCTGGCCAGCTCCCCCGCGGCCCGCGCGGCGCACCTCTGATGCGGCTGCGCACGCGCCTGCGGGAGCTGCCGCCCATGCCCGGCACCTCGGGCCGCGCCTGGTCGGTGGGGCTGGCCGACGCCGCGCTCACCGGACTGTTCGCCGTGTCGGGGCGGGTGCGCCAGATGGCGCCGCCCCGGGCGGTGGACCGGACCGTCGCCCTCGAGGTCGCCGAGCGCACGGTGGTGGCGCGCGACCAGGACGTCGTGGCACTGCGTCTCGTCGCGGCCGACGGGGGCGAGCTGCCCCGCTGGCACCCCGGCTCACACCTGGACGTGCACCTGCCCAGCGGCCGGGTGCGGCAGTACTCCCTGTGCGGCGACCCGGCCGACGCACGGTCGTATCGCATTGCGGTGCGCCGCATCCCCGGCGGTGGCGGTGGGTCGGTCGAGGTGCACGACGCGCTCGCCGTGGGCACCCGGCTGACCACCGGCGGGCCCCGCAACGCGTTTCCCCTCGCGGTGCCCGGATACGGTTCGCCGACGCAGCGGTTCCGCTTCGTCGCGGGCGGCATCGGCATCACCCCCATCCTGCCGATGCTGGCCGCGGCGGAACGTCTCGGCGTCGACTGGTCGATGATCTACGTCGGCCGTCATCCGGACAGCCTGCCGTTCCTGGAGGAACTCGAGCGCTTCGGCGACCGGATCCAGATCCGTACCGACGATCGTCACGGGCTACCGACGGCGGCCGACCTGGTGGGTGAATGCCCAAGCGCCACCACGGTTTACGCGTGCGGTCCGGCCGCCCTGCTCAGCGGGGTGCGGGCGCACCTGGTGGGTCGCGACGACGTGGAGTTGCACTTCGAGCGGTTCGCCGCGCCACCGGTGGTCGACGGCCGCCCGCTGACGGTGGGGGTGGCGTCGTCGGGCCGCACGGTCGACGTGGCGGCCGACGAGACGGTGCTCGCCGCGCTGGTGCGCGCCGGGGTGCACGTGCCGTACTCGTGCCAGCAGGGGTTCTGCGGTACGTGCCGCACGCGGGTGTTGGCCGGCGCCGTCGATCACCGGGACACGTTGCTCACCGATCCGGAGCGTGCCGAGACCATGCTGGTCTGCGTGTCGCGGGCCGACGAGGACGGGTTGATCCTGGACCTCTGAGCGCGGCGGTCGTCATTCGGGTGGCAGCCGCTCGAGCAGCAGGTCCAGCAGCGGACGCTGCCCCTTGAGCAGTTTGTTCCGGGCGTCGGCGACGGAAAACCATGCGGCGCGGTCGATCTCGGGGAACTCCTGGATGCGTCCGGAACCCCTCGGCCACTCCAGCTCGAAGGTGTTGGACACGCCGCGGGCGGGGTCCAGGTCGCCGCGGACGGCGAACGCGGTGACCACCTTGCCGCCGGGCTGCGTGACGGCGGGCAGCTCGATGGGGGTGCCCGCGGGTACGTCGAGGCCGATCTCCTCGCGGAACTCGCGCCGCGCGGCCGTCCACGGGTCCTCCTCGATGGCGTACTCGCCCTTGGGAATCGACCAGGCGCCGGCGTCCTTGCGCGCCCAGAACGGCCCGCCGGGGTGCCCCAGCAGCACCTGCACGCCGTCGGCGCCCTTGCGGTAGAGCAGCACGCCCGCGCTCAGCTTCGGCATCGGCTGCTCCCCCGCCCTGGCGTCACCACGCGGCCCATGATCGCACGGGTTGGCACGGCGGCGGCCGTGCCGGATGCTGGAGTGGTGACGCGTTGGGGGCCACCGCCGGGGTGGAGTCCGCTGCGCTCACTCGACGTGCTGGCGGACACCGGGGTCTCGGCGGCCTACCTGGGGGTGTTCGTCGCGGTGCGCCGGCTGGTGGTGGGCAGGCGCATCCGGGTTCGGGCCGGGGACGGCACGCTGCTGTTGGTGGTCGACGACGTGGTCGCGCGGCTGCGGGGTCCCGGCCCGTGGCACGACGTCCGGGTGACCGCGCGTGACGTCCGCTTCGACGAGCATCGCCTGGCGACCGCCACCGCGACGCTGCACGACGTGCGGTTGCGCGCGGGCGTGCCGCCGGTGCTGGTGGCGGCCCCGGTGGAACTCTCGATCGACGTGCCTGCCCCCACCCTGGAGCGGTTGGTGAGCCGTGCGGCACCCCGGTTGGTGGGGCGGCTGGACCGCCGCGGCGTGGCGACCGTGCACGTCGCGCGACGGCAGGCGGCGGGCCACGTCGAGGTGGACGTCCGCCTCGACGGTGACACGCTGTGGGTGGTCCCGCGCGCGCTGGTGCGGCGGCGACGGTGGCCGCTGCCGGCCCGCACGCCCGGGTACCCGATTCGGTTGCCGCGCTTGCCGACCGGCATGCGGATCGTCGCGGTCGAGTTGCGCCCCGACGCGGTGCGGATCGTCGGCGAACTGGACGAGTGGCGGATGGAGCTGCAGCCCCTGTAGCGGGTGGGTATCGCGCCGGGCGCCGTCGCGCTGTCCCCGTTACAGTCGCCGGTGTGGTTGACGGGGTTTACGCGCGGTACGTGGCGCTCGGCGACAGCCAGACCGAGGGTCTGTGGGACGGCGACGACGCGACGGGGTTGTTCGGGTTCGCCGATCGACTGGCGGTGCGCCTGGACCGGCTGAATCCCGGTCTGCGCTACGCCAACCTGGCGGTGCGGGGTCGACGCATCCGCGACGTCGTCGACGAGCAGCTGCCGGCGGCGTTGGCGATGTCGCCGGACCTCGTCACGTCGTGCATCGGCATGAACGACGTGACGCGTCCCGGTGGGACGTTCGCGCGGGCGCTGGAGGATCTGGACCTGTTGCACGCCCGGCTGGCGGCGTCCGGGGCCACCGTGGTCATCACGACGTTCCCCGACCTGGCGCGCATCCTGCCGGTGGGGCGGTTGATCGCCGACCGCGTGCTGGCGATCAACGGCGCGATCCGGGCCGCGGCGGTGCGCCACGGATTTCGGCTGGTGGACCTGTACTCGGCGCCGTCGATGATCGATCCGCGGGTGTGGAGCGACGATCGGGTGCACGGCTCGCCGACGGGTCACGAGTTGTTCGCGCAGGCAGCCGCGGAGGCGCTGGGGCTACCGGGGGCGAATCACGACTGGGCGCTGGCGCGGCCGGACGTGGAGTTGCCGGGGGTGCGGTCGCGGTTGTACTCGCAGGTCCTGTGGGCGCAGAACTTGCTCATGCCGTGGATCTGGCGGCATCTGCGGGGGTTGTCGTCGGGCAACGGCCGCGGGCCGAAGCGGCCCGAGCTGGCCGGCGTCTCGGAACTCGGGGTGGTGTCAGAAGCCCAGTAGGCCGGTGGGCAGACCCGCCAGCGGGTTCTGCCCGTTGCCGACCGAAGCCATCACGCTGGGGCAGAACATCGTGATCGCCATGCCGGTGAACATGGTGGCCGGACCCAGTGGCATGCCCGCGGCGTCGGCGACCTGGGCCGCGGCGTTGGCGGCGTTCTGGCCGGGTTCGGCCAGCATGGGGCACACGGACTGGCCGAGGGCGACGGCATCGGCGGGGTTGGCCACGGGAACGCCGGCGTTGCCGAGGGAGTTGACGAACGCGTCGCCGGCGGGGTCGGCCTGCGCGGGGGCAGCGGCCACGACCTGGGTGGCGACCAGGGTGGCGGCGGCCCCTGCGGTGAGGGCGAGCAGGCGGGTGGCGGTGCGGGCGCGGGTCACGCGAGGAGCCTACGGCCCCGCGGGGACGCGGACCAATCGACCCAATCGACGCCGGGGGTGGGTCCTCAGACCCCGGTCCAGGTGTCGTCGAGTTGCTGGGCGACGTCGATGATCTTGGCGTCGCGTGAGGCGGGGCTGTTGATCTCGCCGGTCACGTGGGCGGCGATGAACCGCTTGATCTCGGCGTCGACCCCGCCGATGATGCGGACCACCTCGGCGCGCAGTGTCTGGGACGTGACGTGGATGGTGATGTCGGCGGCGCGGGGCGGGTGCACGTCCAGGATCAGCAGCAGCGGTTCGGCGGCGAGCGCCTCGGCGCGCAGCGCGATCTCACCGAACACCATGAACCGCGGCTTGTCGATGCGCAGGTCGACCACCAGCTCGATCTCCAGCGGAATCCGGATGGCGAACGTGATCAGTTCGCCGACGCGACGCTTGACCTGCGGCGTCTGCACCCGGACGCGGGCGGTGACCTTGGCGAACTTGCCGGGCCCCTGGGCGATGGGGCCCATCTCGAACTCGTCGCCGGCGATGGCGGCGATGGCGTCGCCGACCCGCTGCTCGGAGACTGCGACCTCGAAGAATTTGCGGCCGAATTCTTCGTATGTCACGTACTGGTGGTCAGGCATGGTGCTGTAACCGTCTCACGTTCCTCGGCGCAGTCAATGCACGCCACCCGAAACTCGACCGGGCTGAAAGAACAGTGTGACCTCGGTGATGGCGAACGGCTTCGGGTGCACGGTGGTGAAGAGCACGCCTCGGCGGTCGCCGGCATGGATGCGGGCGGTCACGGTGTCGCCCGCGGCGATCACCTTCTCCCATCGGGCGTCGCGCAGCAGCGCCACCAGCCCCGTCGTCGGGATCGGCGTGCCGTCGCCGGACGTGATGACGGTGCGGTCGCCCAGCGCGCGTCGTACGGCCACCTCGTCGCCCGCCCGCGCGTCCGCCAGCAGCCGGTGTACGCGCTGTCGGCCGCGCGCGCCGACGCGACGCAGCCCGGT
>NZ_JBYVYK010000055.1:0-37366 GCF_058148405.1 Mycobacterium sp. DHQP2018-32-09
CCCAGTTCCATCAACGGCTGGATCCGGAAGCGGCTGATGCCCAGTTCTGCGGCCAATTCCGCGGCGGCGGCGCCGACGTCGTCGACGGCCCACAGGCCGCTGGCGGGGGTGGCCGCGGCCAGTCGGCAGTGCAGGAAGGTCCCGGCGGCGATCACCTTGGCGGCGGTGGCGCGGCGTTCGGCGCGCAGTTCCAGGCCGACGGTCACCAGCAGGGTGGTGTCGTCGAGATCAGACCAAGCATCGAACACGTGTTCGATTCTACCGCACCCCACCGACACGGGGTGTGCCGATCACGACCGGGCAGCGTCAGCCGTAGGTGAACGAGAACGCCTGCAGTCCGGGGGACAGTGACACGGTCACCGTGCCGGAATCGGCGTCGCCCGAGACGATCTGCTTCGCGTTGGGCGGTCCGCTGACCGGGATCGTGGTGGTCTTGCCGTCCTTGACCACGGTGACGGTCCCCTCGCCGCCGACCACCAGGTACACCTCGTGTGCGTGATAGTTCAGCGCGATCGCGTTGTCCGGCGACCGGGCCGTGATGCCCTGATAGTCCAGCGCCCATTCGCCGCGCAGGGCGAAGGTGTCCGGTGCCAGCTGGGGTGGGAGGTCGAAGCGTCGCACCCCTTCGTCGTAGGTGCCCGCGCCGCCGTAGTTGACCATCTTGCCGACGCTGAAGTACGTCTCCGGCGTCAGCGTGCCCGTGGGCGTGGCGTCGGTTCCCTCCGTCGCCGCGGGCAGTTCCTCGGCGGAGCCCTCCGAAAGCAGTTGGCGGATCAGGTTTTCCGTCACCGCGTAGTCGCCCTCACCGAACTTCACGTGCCGCACCACGCCCTGCTTGTCGATCAGGTATTCCGCGGGCCAGTACTTGTTGCGGTAGTTCGTCCACGTCGAATAGCCGTTGTCGAGTGCCACCGGATACGTGATCCCCAGATCGGCCGCACCCTGGCGGACGTTGTCCGTCACGCGCTCGAAGCCGTACTCGGGGGTGTGCACGCCGATGACCTCCAGCCCTTTGTCGCGGTACGCGTCGTACCAGCCCACGACGTGCGGGATGGCGCGCTGGCAGTTGATGCACGAGTAGGCCCAGAAGTCGATCAGGACGACCTTGCCGCGCAGCGCCGACAGCTTCACCGGCGCGCCTTCGGGGGTGTTGAGCCAGGCGGTGATCCCGACGATGTCGGGTGCCTGGCCGCAGCTCTCGAGTTGCGGTGCGCCGTTGGTGCAGTTGGACAGGGCCGCGTTCTGTTCGTTCACCAACCCACCCAGCTGCAGGTCGTCCCCGCCGACGCGCTCCTGGAGCGCGCCGGTGTAGTCGGGGATGGCCCGTTGTAGCACGGCGGGGAGGTTGAACACCAGCGCCACGGCCAACAGGATCGTGACGATGCCGGCGACCACTCGGATCTCGCGCTGCCTGCGGCGGAATGCGGCCACTCGTTCGGTGACCCGACGGCCCGCCAGGGCGAACACCAGCAGCGGCAGGGCCGCGCCGACGGCGAACGCGGCCGTGAGCGCGACGACGTCGACCCCGATGGTGCCGGTCGCGCCCGCCACCACGATCGCCGCGAGTACCGGTCCCGCGCACGGCACGTAGAGCACGCCCAGGGCCAGGCCGAGGCCGAAACCGGAACGACCGGATCCGAATTGGCGTTGCGGAAGTCGGGCGAACGGCCGCTCCAAGAGCGCCTCGACCCGCGGGAAGATGAGGCCGAGGCCGATGGCGAGCAGTGCGACCAGTGCCGCCCAGCGCAGGGCGTCCTGGGGCAGGTGCAGCAGGGACAGCAGTGCGGAACCGACGAGGGTGACCACGCTGAAGCTGGTGACCAGTCCGGCGATGACGAGGTACGGCCGGGTGCGCGAGACGGTCTGCGTCGCCGTCGACCCCTGGCCCTGAACGCCGGAATCCCCCCGCATCGCCGACGTCCCCGAGAAGAAGATCACGGGGAGTACGGGAAGGATGCAGGGGGAGATGCCGGTGATCAGGCCGCCGACGAACCCGATGGCGATGAGACTCCACACGATGGTTCCAACGCCTTTCCGGGCAGGGTGATTCAGGCGGCCAGGGGAGACGGTCCGGCGGAGGGGATGCCGGACCGTCTCCGGTGGGGGGCCTACATCGGCGGCATCAGCACCGAGTCGACGAGGTACACCGTGGCGTTGGCGGTCTGAACCCCACCGCAGACCACGTTGGCGTCGTTGACCTTCAGGTCGTTGCCCATTCCGGTCACGGTGACGTCGCCGCCCTGCAGGGTCTTGTGGGTTCCCACGACCTGCGCGGGGCTGGCCTGACCCTCGACCACGTGGTAGGTCAGCACGGTCTTGAGCAGGTTGGCGTCGGTCTTGAGCTTCTCGACGGTCGCCGGGTCCAGCTTGGCGAACGCGTCGTCGGTGGGCGCGAACACCGTGAGGCTCGGCGACGAGTTCAGCGTGTCGACGAGGTTGACCTCGGGGTTCAACTGACCCGACAGCGCCTTGGTGAGCGTGGTGAGCATCGGGTTGTTCGACGCGGCCACGGCCACCGGCTCGGTGGACATACCGGTCACCGAGGCGGGGCCGGTCGGGTTCTGCGCGGCGTAGGCCGCGCACCCGGGTCCGACCAGGTCGGGTGCGGCGGTGGCGGTGCCCGCCGTGCCGAACAGCAGACCGGTGGCGGCCGCCGCGGCGAGGGTGGTTCCGAGAAGGGCGTGCATGTCGTGCGTCCTTTCGTCAGGTGTTGCCGATGGTGATGGGGTGTTGCGTTCGGGAAGGAGTGCGTCAGCTGGCGGGCGGCATGAGCACGGTGTCGATGAGGTAGACGGTCGCGTTGGCGGTCTTCACGCCACCGCACACCAGGCCGGCGTCGCCGATCTTCATGTCGGCGCCCGAGCCGGTCACCGTGACCTCGCCGCCCTGCAGCGTCTTGTGGGTGCCGACGACCTTGTCCGGGCTGGCCTGACCCTCGACCACGTGGTAGGTCAGGATGCTCTTGAGCAGGTTCGAGTCGGTCTTGAGCTTCTCGATGGTGGCCGGATCGATCTTGGCGAACGCGTCATCGGTCGGCGCGAAGACCGTCAGCCCGGGGTTGGAGTTCAGGGTCTCCACCAGGTTCACGTTGGGATTCAGCTGGCCCGAAAGGGCCTGCGTGAGGGTCTTGAGCATGGGGTTGTTGGAGGCGGCCACTGCGACCGGCTCGGCCGCCATGCCCGCCACCGAGCCCGGGCCGCTCGGGTTCTGCTCGGCGTAGGCCGCGCAGCCGTTGCCCACCAGGCCGGACGCGGGCTCGGCCATGGCGCTGGACGTGGGGGCCGACGAGGACGAACTCATCACGCTGGACGAGATGCTGCTGGCGCTGCTCGAGACGTTGCTGGCCGTCTCGCTGGCGGTCTGGCTCGAACACGCTGCGACACCGAGCGCGGCTACCGCGCTCAGCCCTGCCGCTGCGATCAATCTCCGGGGTGCTGCGTTCATGCTCGATCACTCCTTCGTGGTCTGGATGACACCAGGCATTCGGGGTGCGGACGCGTACGGATGGGTGCGGACTCGGCACGTCACAGCTACGTCACATTTGGATCCCAGCGGGATTCGGCGCCGGGGCCGCCGCGCGGCACAATGAACGGGTGACCTCCTCGCGTGTGCGCGTCCTGGTGCTCGGTAGCACCGGATCGATCGGTACCCAGGCGCTGGAGGTGATCGCCGCCAACCCCGACCGCTTCGAGGTGGTCGGGCTCGCCGCGGGCGGGGGCAACGCCGACCTGCTGGCGCGCCAGCGCGCCCAGACCGGCGTCACCGCCGTCGCCGTCGCCGACCCCGACGCGGCGCAACGCATCGGCGACGTGACCTTCGCCGGCCCCGACGCCGCCACCCGCCTGGTCGAGGAGACCGCCGCCGACGTGGTGCTCAACGCCCTGGTGGGGGCGCTCGGACTGAAGCCGACGCTCGCGGCGCTGGCCACCGGCGCCCGCTTGGCGCTGGCGAACAAGGAGTCCCTGGTGGCCGGTGGCCCCCTGGTGCTCAAGGCCGCCGCGCCCGGCCAGCTGGTCCCGGTGGACTCCGAGCACTCGGCGCTGGCGCAGTGCCTGCGCGGCGGCACCGCCGACGAGGTGGCGCGGCTGGTGCTGACCGCCTCCGGTGGCCCGTTCCGCGGCTGGTCGGCCGACGCCCTGCGCGACGTGACGCCCGAGCAGGCCGGTGCCCACCCCACGTGGTCGATGGGCCCGATGAACACGCTGAACTCGGCGTCGCTGGTCAACAAGGGCCTCGAACTCATCGAGACGAACCTGTTGTTCGGCGTCCCCTACGACCGCATCGACGTCGTGGTGCACCCGCAGTCGATCGTGCACTCCATGGTGACGTTCACCGACGGTTCGACGCTGGCGCAGGCCAGCCCACCCGACATGAAACTGCCCATCGCGCTGGCCCTCGGCTGGCCGGCGCGGGTGCCGGGAGCCGCGGTCGCGTGCGACTGGACCACCGCGTCCACCTGGGAATTCGAGCCCGTCGACGATGCCGTCTTCCCCGCCGTCGACCTGGCCCGCCACGCAGGCAGCCGCGGTGGCTGCCTGCCTGCGGTCTACAACGCGACCAACGAGGAGGCCGCCGCGGCGTTCCTCGACGGCCGCATCGCGTTCCCCGCCATCGTCGACACGGTGGGTGAGGTGGTGCACGCCGCAGACCAGTGGGCCGCCGAACCGGCTACCGTGGAGGACGTACTCGACGCGCAACGCTGGGCACGCGAAGCCGCCCGGCAAGCCGTCTCACGGAAGGTCCTCAGCGCCCGATGATGTTCGCCCGATGATGTTCGTAGTGGGCATCGTGCTGTTCGCCCTGGCCATTCTGGTCTCGGTGGCACTGCACGAATGCGGTCACATGTGGGTGGCACGCGCCACCGGAATGAAGGTGCGACGGTACTTCGTGGGCTTCGGGCCGACGGTGTGGTCCACCAGGCGACCCAACCGGCTCGGCGAGACCGAGTACGGCGTCAAGGCCGTGCCGCTGGGCGGGTTCTGCGACATCGCGGGCATGACGGCGGTCGAGGAACTCAAGCCCGGCGAGTACCCCTATGCCATGTACCGGCAGAAGGTGTGGAAGCGCGTCGCCGTGCTGTTCGCCGGTCCCGCGATGAACTTCGTGATCGGGTTGGTGCTGATCTACGGCATCGCGATCGCCTGGGGTCTGCCCAACCTGCACCAGCCCACCAACGCCATGGTCGGCGAGACCGCGTGCGTGGCGTCGCAGGTGTCCAAGACGGAGATGGGCCGGTGCGAGGGCCCCGGCCCCGCCGCCCTGGCAGGGATCCGGCAGGGCGACGTCATCACCAAGGTGGGGGACACCCCGGTGGGTACGTTCGACGACCTCGTCGCCGCGGTGCGCAAGCTCGACGGGCCCACGCCGTTCGTCGTGGAGCGCACCGAGAACGGCCAGGCCCGCGAGTTCACCACCACCGTCGACGTGGCCTCGGCGCAGCGTTGGACGTCCGAGGACGCCGCGGCGCCGACGCGCGTGGGCGCCGTCGGCATCGCGCCCGAGGTGTTCCTGCCGACGCAGTACAACCCGCTGTCGGCCGTGCCCGCGACGTTCGCGTTCACCGGCGACCTGGCCGTCGAGCTGGGCAAGTCGTTGGCGAAGATCCCGTCGAAGGTGGGCGCCCTCGTC
This sequence comes from Mycobacterium sp. DHQP2018-32-09, assembly GCF_058148405.1. Lineage (NCBI taxonomy): Bacteria > Bacillati > Actinomycetota > Actinomycetes > Mycobacteriales > Mycobacteriaceae > Mycobacterium > Mycobacterium sp. DHQP2018-32-09. Next base: position 5,629 of record NZ_JBYVYK010000055.1, read on the forward strand.
GACGCCATCGGCGGCGGTGAACGCGACAAGGAAACCCCGATCAGCGTCGTGGGCGCCAGCATCATCGGCGGCGACACCGTCGACCACGGGCTGTGGGTGATGTTCTGGTTCTTCCTGGCCCAGCTGAACTTCGTGCTGGGTGCGGTGAACCTGTTGCCGCTGCTGCCGTTCGACGGCGGCCACATCGCCATCGCCACCTACGAGAAGGTGCGCAACATGATCCGCAGGGCGCGCGGGCTCGTCGCCGCCGGCCCGGTGAACTACCTCAAGTTGATGCCCGCCACCTACGTGGTGCTGGTCGTGGTGGGCGGCTACATGCTGTTGACGGTCACCGCCGACCTGGTCAACCCGATCCGGCTCTTCCAGTAGGAGAATCCTCTGTGACCACGTCCATCGGCCTGGGAATGCCCGCGCCGCCGCCGCCCGTGCTCGCACCGCGCCGCAAGACGCGTCAACTCAAGGTGGGTAGCGTCGGGGTGGGCAGCGAGTCGCCCATCTCGGTGCAGTCGATGTGCACCACCAAGACCCACGACATCAACTCGACGTTGCAGCAGATCGCCGAGCTGACGGCGTCGGGCTGCGACATCGTCCGCGTTGCGTGCCCGCGTCAGGAGGACGCCGACGCGCTGCCCATCATCGCGAAGAAGGCCAACATCCCGGTCATCGCGGACATCCACTTCCAGCCGAAGTACATCTTCGCCGCCATCGACGCGGGGTGTGCCGCGGTGCGCGTGAACCCCGGCAACATCAAGGAGTTCGACGGCCGCGTCAAGGAGGTCGCCCAGGCGGCCGGTGCGGCGGGCATCCCCATCCGCATCGGGGTCAACGCCGGCTCGCTCGACAAGCGGATGCTGGAGAAGTACGGCAAGGCCACCCCCGAGGCGCTCGTCGAGTCGGCGCTGTGGGAGGCGTCGCTGTTCGAGGAGCACGGCTTCGGCGACATCAAGATCAGCGTGAAGCACAACGACCCGGTGATCATGGTCGCCGCCTACGAGCAGCTGGCCGCGCAGTGCGACTACCCCCTGCACCTCGGCGTCACCGAGGCCGGGCCCGCTTTCCAGGGCACCATCAAGTCGGCCGTCGCGTTCGGCGCACTGCTGAGCAAGGGGATCGGGGACACCATCCGCGTCTCCCTGTCGGCGCCGCCCGCCGAGGAGATCAAGGTCGGCAACCAGATCCTCGAGTCGCTGAACTTGCGGCCGCGCGGCCTCGAGATCGTGTCGTGCCCGTCCTGCGGGCGGGCCCAGGTCGACGTCTACCGGTTGGCCAACGAGGTGACCGCAGGCCTCGAGGGCATGGAGGTTCCGCTGCGCGTGGCCGTCATGGGCTGTGTGGTCAATGGACCCGGTGAGGCCCGCGAGGCGGATCTGGGCGTGGCGTCCGGCAACGGCAAGGGGCAGATCTTCGTCAAGGGCGAGGTCATCAAGACGGTGCCCGAGGCGCTGATCGTGGAGACGCTCATCGAAGAGGCCATGCGCATCGCCGCCGAGAGCGACGGTGACGGGGCATCTACCAGCGGACCCCCGGTGGTCACCGTAAGCTGAGCGGAGATCCCGGTGACCGGGGTCACCATGCCTCGACACCCGCAGTAGTCGCAGAAAGAGTCTCGATGTCGGCTCCTCCGCTCTTTCGTCTCGCCGACGAGCGCCGCGTCACCGTGGTGCACGACGCCGCTGCGGTGCACCGGGTCCTCGACGACGATCCCGTCGGCTCCTGCATGGTGGCCGCCCGCGTCGCCGAGCACGGCGTCGACCCGACCGCCATCGGCGGTGAGCTGTGGACGCGCCGTCAGCCGTCGGAATCGCTGTGCTTCAGCGGGGCCAACATGATCCCGCTGCGCGGCTCGACCGCCGACGTCCGCGCCTTCGCGGACAAGGCGACCTCCGGGCCGCGGCGGTGCTCCTCGCTGGTCGGGCATGCGGCGCTGGTGCTGCCGATGTGGGATCGGCTGGAGTCCGCGTGGGGTCCGGCCCGCGACGTCCGGGACGATCAGCCGCTGCTGGCCATGTCGGGACCGCCGCAGTGCGCCGTCGACCCCGGCGTGCGCCGGGTGCGGATGGAGGAACTCGACGCCTACCTGGTGGCCGCCATCGAGATGTTCATCGGCGAGGTCGGCATCGATCCCCGGCTGGGTGACGGGGGCCGCGGCTACCGCAGGCGCGTCGCGGGCCTGATCGCGGCTGGCCGCGCCTGGGCGCGATTCGAGCGCGGCGAGGTGGTGTTCAAGGCCGAGGTCGGCTCGCAATCGCCTGCCGTGGGCCAGATCCAAGGCGTGTGGGTGCATCCCGACCGGCGGGGCCGCGGTCTCGGCGTGACGGGTACCGCCGCGCTGGCCGACGCCATCGTGCGGGGCGGCCGCATCGCCAGCCTGTACGTCAACGCGTTCAACACGGTGGCCCGGGCCACCTACGACCGCATCGGGTTCGCCCAGGTGGGCACGTTCGCCACGGTGCTGCTGGACTGAGTCGCCGCGGCCGGGCCGCAGACGTATCGGAGCGATCACGAAGTGGTCTCGGTGCGCCTCCCTCGATCACACACGCAACGCTTTTAACATTCGTCCCAATGGCATCGCTAACCTCATCCGCATCACGCGTCGCGGCGTTGCTGACGGCCACCGTCCTCGCTGCGAGCGCGCTGAGCGCCTGCACGCCCAAGCCCAACGGACCCGAACCCACGGCCGAGGCGTTCTTCGCCGCGCTCGCCACCGGTGACACCATGGCCGCCGCCGACCTGTCCGACAAGCCGGAGGAGACCCGCACTGCCCTCAACGAGGCGTGGAAGGGATTGCAGGCCAAGGGCTTCGAGGGCCAGGTCACCGGCTCGAAGTACACCGGGGACACCGGGAGCATCAACTACCGCTACACCTGGCACCTGCCCAAGGACCGGACCTGGACCTACGACGGCCAACTCAACATGGTCCGTGACGAGGGTCGTTGGGAAGTGCGGTGGAGCGCCGCCGGCCTGCACCCCAGCCTCGGCGAACACCAGAAGTTCATGCTGCGCGCCGACGCCCCGCGGCGTGCCTCGGTCAACGAACGCGGCGGCACCGACGTGCTGGTGCCCGGGTATCGGTACGGCTACGCCCTCGACGCCAAGGCCGCCGCAGGCGACCTCATGCGCACGGCAACCGCCGTCACCGACGCGCTGCGCCCCTTCGACCCGACCCTCGAACCCCAGCGGCTCGCCGAGATCGCCAGCTCCTCGACCACGCCCCTGCCGCTCGTGACCCTCAACCAGGCGGACAACGACCGCGTCAAGGGTGTCCTCGCCGACAAGCCCGGCGTCGTCATCACCCCCCAGCCCGACCTCATCCCCACCGACCCGACCTTCGCGCCGGTGATCGTCGACCAGGTCAAGAAGGCCGTCGAAGACCGGCTCGACGGCGATGCCGGATGGCGCGTCGTCAGCGTCAACCAGAACGGCGCCGAGGTGGCCGTGCTCAACGAGGTGGCCGGCGCCCCCGCCCCCTCGGTGACCATCAGCCTGGACCGCACCGTCCAGGATGCCGCGCAGGACGCCGTCAACATGGTGGGCCGCAAGGCGATGATCGTGGCCATCCGGCCCTCGACCGGCGACATCCTGGCCATCGCGCAGAACGCCGCCGCCGACGCCGACGGACCCGCCGCCACCATGGGCCTCTACCCGCCGGGCTCCACGTTCAAGATCGTCACCGCAGGTGCCGCCATCGACCGCGACATGGCCACGCCGAACACACTGCTGGGCTGCCCCGGACACCTCGACATCGGCCACCGCACCGTGCCGAACTACGGCGGCTTCGACCTGGGCACCGTGCCCATGTCGCGGGCCTTCGCCAGCTCCTGCAACACCACCTTCGCCGAACTGGCCAGCCAGATGCCGCCGCGCGGGCTCACCACCGCGGCCGCGCAGTACGGCATCGGCACCGACTACGTCATCGACGGCATCAACACCGTCACCGGGTCGGTGCCCCCGACCGTCAACCTCGCCGAACGCACCGAGGACGGTTTCGGCCAGGGCAAGGTGCTCGCCAGCCCCTTCGGCATGGCGCTGGTCGCCTCGACCGTCGCCGCGGGCAAGACGCCCGTGCCGCGGCTCATCGAAGGCAGGCCCACCCAGGTCACCGACGCCGGTGCGCCCATCTCGGACAAGATGGTCGAGGGGCTGCGGCCGATGATGCGGCTCGTGGTGACCAACGGCACGGCCAAGGACCTCGACGGCTCCGGCGACGTCCGCGGCAAGACTGGGGAGGCCGAGTTCGACGGCGGTTCGCACGCCTGGTTCGCCGGCTACCGCGGCGATCTGGCGTTCGCCGCGCTGATCGTCGGCGGCGGCAGCTCCGAGTACGCGGTGCGGATGTGCCGGGACATGTTCAACGGCATGCCCGACGGCTATCTGTCCTGAGTATCCGTCCCGAGTATCCGTCCTGAGCTGGGTAACCTGGTGGTCGACATGACCGACCAGGACGCCGCCAGCACGCGCATCTCCGACGCGGGACAGATGCGCATCTCCGATGCCGGACAGATGCGCATCTCCGATGCCGGACACATGCGCATCTCCGATGCGGACCGCAACGGCACCCTCCGCCGCCTCCACAACGCCGTCGCCCTCGGCCTCATCGACATCGACGAGTTCGAGGAACGCTCCGCCGCCGTCGCCAGTGCCCGGCTGCAGGCCGAACTCGCGGCGCTCGTCGACGACCTGCCGGGCCCCGGCGCCATCGTCACCACCGCCACCGACCGCGTCGAACTGCGCGGCGTCCTGGGATCGCTCAAACGCCAAGGGGAGTGGGTGGTGCCCACGCGGCTGGCACTGACCCGCCGGATGGGTTCGGTGGACCTCGACCTCACCAAGGCCAGGTTCGCGGGCCCCATCGTGGTCATCGAACTCGACATGATGTTCGGCTCGGTCGACATCCGGTTGCCCGACGGGGCCAGCGCGTCGATCGACGACGTCGAGGTGATCGTCGGCAGCGCCCGCGACCACCGCAGGGACGCCCCCGCCGAGGGCAGGCCCCACGTCGTGCTCACCGGGCGCAGCCTATGCGGGTCCATCGACATCCGCGGGCCCAAGCGGGCCGTGATGAACCGCTTCCGTCGCGGCTAGCGGCTCGGTCGACGTCCGGGAACTCGGACTCCCGCCTGCCGACGATTAAGCTGGGCTGATGGCCGTTCGTTCCGCCCTCCGCTCCGGCGTCGTCTCGCCGACCCTGCCGGTACCCGCCGGCATCGAGCGCCCCGAATACGTGTGGAAACCCACCGTGCGCGAGGGCTCCGAACCGTGGGTGCAGACCCCCGAGGTCATCGAGAAGATGCGCGTCGCGGGCCGCATCGCCGCCAACGCGCTGGCCGAGGCGGGTCGCGCCGTGGCCCCCGGCGTCACCACCGACGCGCTGGACCGCATCGCCCACCAGTACATGATCGACCACGGCGCCTACCCGTCGACGTTGGGCTACAAGGACTTTCCGAAGTCCTGCTGCACCTCGCTGAACGAGGTCATCTGCCACGGCATCCCCGACTCGACGGTGATCGAAGACGGCGACATCGTGAACATCGACGTCACCGCGTTCGTCGACGGCGTGCACGGCGACACCAACGCCACGTTCCTGGCCGGCGACGTGTCCGAGGAACACCGACTGCTCGTCGAGCGCACCCACGAGGCCACCATGCGCGCCATCCGCGCCGTCAAGCCGGGCCGCGCGCTCTCGGCAGTGGGCCGGGTCATCGAGTCGTACGCGAACCGCTTCGGCTACAACGTGGTTCGCGACTTCACCGGACACGGCATCGGCACTACGTTCCACAACGGGCTGGTGGTGCTGCACTACGACCAACCCGCCGTCGAGACCGTGCTCGAGCCGGGCATGACGTTCACCATCGAGCCGATGATCAACCTCGGCGGCCTCGAGTACGAGATCTGGGACGACGGCTGGACCGTCGCCACCGTCGACAAGCGCTGGACCGCGCAGTTCGAGCACACCCTCGTGGTGACCGACGACGGCGCCGAGATCCTCACCCTGCCGGACTGATCATGCGCGCGCTCGGTGCGACGATCGCGGTGCTGGTGCTGACACTCGTGGCCGGGTGCGGCCACGTCGTCACCGGTGCGGCCACCTGGCCGGGGGCGCGGTTGCAGAACGTCGTGCTCACCGAGGCCGACTTCCCGCCCGGCGTCCAGTATCAGCGCATCGAGGAGCAGCCCGGCCAACCCGACTCCCAGGGCGGACCGCCGGCCATGGACTCCGAGCCGCAGGGCTGCTCGGAGGGCCTCAGCAGGGTCATCGCCGCGTCGGCGGAGCGCGGCAACGGCAGCGCACTGCGCTACGTCGTGGGCTACGACGGCGCGCGCATCCACGTCACCGTGCTGTCGTGGCGGCTCGACCTCGCGGCACTGGCCGCCGAGGCGCAACGCTGCGCGCGTTTCGAGACGTTCTTCGACCGGTCGTCTGCGGGCATTCCTATGACGACGACGCGGTTGCCGTCGGCGGCGCCGGACACGCTCGTCTACCGCCAGACCATGCGGCTGGGCAATCAGGAGAACAGCGTCTACTTCTGGTTCTCCAACGCCGCCGCGGCCGCGGTCTTCGCGGTCGCGTTCCCGACGCCGAACCCGTCGATCGCCGTCAAAGCCCAGCTGCCCCAGACGTTTCAGGACGTCGCGGCCAAACAGGCAGCTCGCCTGCAGTGAAAACTCGTGCCGCTCGTGATCAATCCCTGTAGCGTCGAGCAATGCCTTCGACCGTTCTCACCGTCGACGGGATGCCCGCGACCGTCGACGTGTCGGGCCCCGAACAAGGGTCCGTCGTGGTCTTGCTCGGCGCCGCGAACCAGGCGCCGTCGGCCTACGAGGGCGTCTGCGCGCGGCTGCACAACGCGTCGCTGAAGACGGTGGTCGTCGCGCCCGATCCGAAGTTGTCGGCCAAGTCGATCGTCGGCATCCTCGACACGCTCGGCGTGCGGTGGGCGCTGCTGGTGGGGGATCGCGTCGGCGGAGAGCTGGCGTGGGAACTGGCGGCCACGCGGCTGGATCGTTTCATCGGGCTGGTGGTGATCGACCGCGGGCATCCCTGCGTGCCCGATCAGGCGGGCGTCGTCCGCGATGCGCAGTGCCCGCCCGTCGAGGTCAACACCACGGCCCTGGTCAGCACGCCGGCCGCGCGCTCCATCGCACGGGCCAGCCAACGCTACGTGTACGGCGACTACCGGGTGGTCGAACTGCAGGGCAGGCGCAACGCGTCGGAGTCCACCGCCCAGCTGGCCGCCGAGATCGTGATGCGTACCAGCACCTGGTGAGGTGCCGGTACGCACCACGGCTCCGGTCGTACCTCAGACCCCTTCCACGGGAATCTCTTCGCCCGAGTCCGTCAGCTGCACCTGCTTGATGGGTCCGGTGAACCACTTCTTCACCGACGCGTGCCAGTACACGTAGAGCAGGATCAGCACGCCACCGACCAGCAGCGGGGTGTAGTTGACGTACTTCCACTCGAAGCCCGGATCCCATGGAGCGCCCAGATTCGACGTCGGCCACAGCGCGATGAACGACGTCACCAGGATCTCGACGAGCGCCACCGGCGCCATCCAGCGATGGTGCCCGCGCAGGTTCCACTTCCCGACGGGGAAGTCGTCGCCTGCCTTCCAGCGGTAGTAGATCGGCACCGCGAAGCACAGGTAGAGGCCCACCACGCCGATGGACACCACGGCGAAGAACGCCACCGGCACCGGGGCGCCGTTGATGTCGACCTCGACGAGCGCGGGCAGCGTGATCACGGCCGCCAGCACGGCGGTGACCACCACCGCGTTGGCGGGGATCTTGGTCTTGTTGACCTTGGCCCACAGCTGGTGCCCCGGCACGGCGCGGTCGCGGCTGAATGCGAACAGCATGCGCGACGAGCTGGTCTGACACGCCGTGGTGCAGAAGAACTGCCCGGCCGTGGAGATCAGCAGCACGACGACCATCCAGTTCTTGTCCAGCGCCTGACTGAAGATGTTGGCCACGCCACCGCCCTTCGCGGTGACCTCGTCGGCGTCCTGGACCGCGAACAGGAAGCTGAGCAGCAGGATCCAGCCGCCGATCGCGGAGTAGAAGATGGATCGCCAAATGCCCTTGGCTGCACCGTTGGCCGCGCTCTTGGTCTCCTCGGACAGGTGCGCCGACGCGTCGTAGCCGGTGATCGTGTACTGGGTGAGGATCGCCGAGATGGGCAGGACGAAGAAGATGAACCCGATGCCGGTCTCTCCGCCGAAGAAGCCGGTGTTGTTGACCGTGGTCGCGAACACCGTGGAGAAGCTGGCGTGCTGCGCGGGCAGCGCCCACAGGATCACCACCACCGCCACCGCGCCGATGACGTGCCACCACACCGAGACGTTGTTGATGACCGCCAGCAGATGGCTGGAGAAGATGTTGATGACCGCCGAGATCACCAGGATGACGACGAAGATCACGAACACGCGGGTCAGGCTGTAGCCTGCCAGCCATGAGTCGCTGAACGTGCACAGCGTCAGGTCCAGGAACGTCGCGCAGCCGTACGCCACCGACGCCAGGATCGCGATGAGGCCGATGAGGTTGAGCCACCCGGTGTAGAAGCCGGCCTTGACGCCGCCGAGTTTGGCCGCCCACCAGTAGATCCCGCCCGAGGTGGGGTAGGCGGACACCAGTTCGGACATGCACAGGCCGATGACGAGGATGAAGACCGAGATGATGGGCCAGCCCCAGGCGATGGCCGCGGGGCCGCCGTTGTTCCACCCCAACCCGAACGAGGTGAAACAGCCTGCCAGGATCGAGATGATCGAGAACGAGATGGCGAAGTTGGAAAAGCTCGACCAGGTTCTGCTGAGTTCCTGGGTGTAGCCCAGCGACGCCAGGTGCAGTTCGTCTTCGTCGAGTACTTCGTGGCCTTCTGGCACGGTGATCCCCTTCCTCTTCGTGTGGAACGATAGGACTGCATTGGTCTGCTGTCCTACCTTTGGCAGTGACAGTCGTGTAAATCTGTACGAGGCGCCCGAACACCGTTCGGACGCCTTTGGTTGACTTTTCGACCCGCCGACGAGGGAGCGCACCAGTGACGCCACGCAGCACCGCCCAGACCGGCATGTTGTCGCGATCGGAACTGGAGCGGCTGGTCGCCGACCGCGAGGTGGACACCGTGATCGTGGCCTTCACGGACATGCAGGGCAGGCTCACCGGCAAGCGCGTGTCGGCGCGGCTGTTCGTCGAGGACGTCGCCGCGCACGGCGCGGAGTGCTGCAACTACCTGCTGGCCGTCGACGTCGACAACAACACCGTGGACGGGTATGCGATCTCGAGCTGGGAGACCGGGTACGGCGACATGGTGATGACGCCGGACTTCGACACCCTGCGACTGCTGCCATGGCTGCCGGGGACCGCCCTGGTGATGGCAGATCTGTCCTGGACCGACGGCACGCCCGTCGTCCAGGCGCCGCGCAGCATCCTCAACGCCCAGATCGACCGCCTGCAGCGGGCCGGGCTGGTGCCCTACGTGGGCACCGAGCTGGAGTTCATGGTCTTCGAGGACACCTTCCGCGCGGCCTGGGCGTCGAAGTACGCGGGGCTGACGCCGGCCACCGACTACAACGTCGACTACGCGATGCTGGCCTCCACCCGCATGGAGCCGCTGCTGCGCGACATCCGCCTCGGCATGGACGGTGCGGGCATGTACTGCGAAGGCGTCAAGGGCGAGTGCAACCTAGGGCAGCAGGAAATCGCGTTCCGCTACGACCATGCCCGCGTGACGTGCGACAACCACTCGATCTACAAGAACGGCGCGAAGGAAATCGCCGACCAGCACGGCAAGAGTCTCACCTTCATGGCGAAATACGATGAGCGCGAAGGCAACAGCTGCCACATCCACATCTCGCTGCGCGGTACCGACGGGTCGGCGGTGTTCGCCGACGACGCCGACGAACTGGGCATGTCGGCGATGTTCAAGAGCTTCATCGCCGGGCAACTGGCCACCCTGCGCGAGCTGACCCTGTTCTACGCCCCCAACGTCAACTCCTACAAGCGCTTCGTCGACGGCAGCTTCGCGCCGACGGCCGTGGCGTGGGGCTTGGACAACCGGACGTGCTCGCTGCGGGTCGTCGGCCACGGCCAGGGAATGCGCATGGAGTGCCGCGCGCCCGGCGGCGACGTCAACCAGTACCTCGCCACCGCGGCGCTCATCGCCGGCGGGCTGCACGGCATCGAGAACGAACTCGAGCTGGAGCCGGCATGCCAGGGCAACGCGTACACCGCGGGCGCGCAACGTCTTCCGACGACGCTTGCCGAAGCGGCGCGGCTCTTCGACGAGTCGGCCGTGGCGCGTGCCGCCTTCGGCGACGACGTCGTCGACCACTATCTGAACAACGCGGCGGTGGAGCTCAAGGCGTTCAACGCCGCCGTCACCGACTGGGAGCGGGTGCGTGGCTTTGAACGGCTCTAGCGGCGGGGCCCCGATCCGTCCCGTGATCGGGCTGACCACCTATCTGCAACAGGCGCAGACGGGCGTGTGGGACGTGGTGGCGAGCTTCCTGCCCGCCATCTACCTCGAAGGCGTCACGCGGGCCGGCGGCATCGCGACGCTGCTGCCGCCGCAACCGGTGGACGAGGCCATCGTCGACCGGGTGCTCGACGGCATCGACGGCCTGGTGATCACCGGCGGCAAGGACGTCAACCCGGCGGCCTACGGCCATGCGCCGCACGCCACCACCGACGTGCCCGCCCTCGACCGCGACGCCTGGGAGTTCGCGCTGCTGCGCCGCGCCCTCGCCCGTCGGCTGCCGGTGCTCGGGATCTGCCGCGGGGCGCAGGTGCTCAACGTGGCGCTGGGCGGCACGCTGCACCAGCACCTGCCCGACGTGCTGGGCCACACCCGCCACCAGGCCGGCAACGCCGTGTTCACCACGTCGCACATCGTCACGGTGCCCGGCACCCGGGTGAACGCGCTCGTCGGTGCCGACACCCAGGCGCAGTGCTACCACCATCAGGCCATCGACCGGCTCGGCGACGGGCTCGTGGTGTCCGCACACGACGCGGCCGACGGTGTGATCGAGGCGGTGGAACTGCCGGGCGACGCCTTCGTCGTCGCCGTGCAGTGGCACCCCGAGGAACGTCTGGACGACCTGCGGCTGTTCGCCGGAATCGTCGCTGCGGCAAGTCAGTACACGGCAGAGAGGATCTGATGACCACCCTGATCAACCCGGCCACCGAGGAGGTGCTGCGCGACGTCGAGCAACTCGACGTGGCCGCCGTCGACGACGCCGTGGCGCGCGCGGTGGCGGCGCAGAAGCGCTGGGCCGGGCTGGCGCCCGCGGAACGCGCCGCGGCGCTGCGGGCCTTCGCCGCGACCGTCGACGCGCACGTCGACGAACTCGCCGCCCTGGAGGTCGCCAACTCGGGGCACCCCATCGGCAACGCCGAGTGGGAGGCCGGCCACGTCCGCGACGTGCTCACCTTCTACGCCGGCAGCCCGGAACGGTTGTCGGGGGCGCAGATCCCGGTGGCCGGCGGGCTGGACGTGACGTTCCACGAGCCGCTGGGCGTCGTCGGCGTCATCACCCCGTGGAACTTTCCGATGACCATCGCGTCGTGGGGTTTCGTGCCGGCGCTCGCGGCAGGCAACGCCGTGGTGCTCAAGCCGGCCGAGTGGACGCCGCTGACCACGGTGCGCCTGGGCGAGCTGGCGGTGGAGTCGGGCCTGGACCCCGACCTGTTCCAGGTCCTCACCGGCAAGGGCTCGGTGGTGGGGGAGCGGTTCGTCACGCACCCGGACGTCCGCAAGCTCGTCTTCACGGGATCCACCGAGGTGGGCACCCGGGTGATGGCGGGTGCCGCGGCCCAGGTCAAGCGCGTCACCCTGGAACTGGGCGGCAAGAGCGCCAACATCGTGTTCGACGACTGCGATCTGGAGCGCGCGGCGGCCACCGCCCCCTACGGCGTGTTCGACAACGCCGGGCAGGACTGCTGCGCCCGCAGTCGCATCCTGGTGCAGCGCAACGTGTTCGATCGTTTCATGGAACTCTTCGAGCCCGCCGTCAAGGGCGTCGTGGTGGGTGACCCCACCGTCCGCGACACCGAGATGGGACCGCTGGTGGCCAAGGCGCACTGGGAGTCCGTGTCGGCCTACGTGCCCGACGACGCCCCCGTCGCATTCCGCGGCAGCGCGCCCACCGGACCGGGGTACTGGTTCCCGCCGACGGTGCTGCTGCCGCAGCGCACCGACCGCACGGTCACCGAGGAGATCTTCGGGCCCGTGGTGACGGTGCTGCCGTTCGAGGACGAGGCCGACGCCATCGCCCTGGCCAACGACACGCCCTACGGGCTGTCCGGGTCGATCTGGACCGAGAACCTCTCGCGCGCCATGCGGGTGTCGCGGGCCGTCGAGTCGGGCAACCTGAGCGTCAACTCGCACTCGTCGGTGCGCTACAGCACCCCGTTCGGGGGCTTCAAGCAATCCGGCCTGGGCCGCGAACTCGGGCCCGACGCCCCGCTGCACTTCACCGAGACCAAGAACGTCTTCTTCGCCGTCAAGGAGAACAACTGACCATGTCGGACACCATCAGCAGAGTCGACCTCACCCAGCGGCTGGCAGGCAAGGTCGCCGTCATCACCGGCGGCGCCAGCGGCATCGGCCTGGCCACCGCCAAGCGGATGCGGGCCGAGGGCGCCACCATCGTCGTCGGCGACATCGATCCGAAGACCGGCAAGGCCGTCGCCGACGAACTGGAAGGCTTGTTCGTGCCCGTCGACGTCGCCGACAAGGTGGCCGTCGACGCGCTGTTCGACACCGCCGCGGAGAAGTACGGCTCGGTGGACATCGCGTTCAACAACGCCGGCATCAGCCCGCCCGAGGACGACCTGATCGAGAACACCGAACTCGACGCGTGGGAACGCGTGCAGGACATCAACCTGAAGTCGGTGTACCTGTGCTGCAAGGCGGCGCTGCGGCACATGGTGCCGCAGCAGAAGGGCGCCATCATCAACACGGCGTCGTTCGTGGCGGTGATGGGATCGGCGACGTCGCAGATCTCCTACACGGCGTCCAAGGGCGGCGTGCTGGCCATGTCGCGGGAACTGGGCGTGCAGTTCGCCAGGCAGGGCATCCGGGTCAACGCGCTGTGCCCTGGGCCGGTCAACACGCCGCTACTGCAGGAACTCTTCGCCAAGGACCCCGAGCGCGCCGCCCGGCGCCTGGTGCACATCCCGGTGGGCCGCTTCGCCGAACCCGAGGAACTCGCCGCGGCGGTGGCGTTCCTCGCCAGCGACGACGCGTCGTTCATCACCGGTTCGACGTTCCTGGTCGACGGCGGCATCAGCTCGGCGTACGTGACGCCCCTGTAACCCGATAGCCGCCGTCGAGACGGTCAGTCGACACAGAGGGAGTCAGCCGTGACAGCCGAACCGGAGCCGCAGCCCGCAGGCGGACTGCTGCGTCCGGTGCGGCTGGGCAACGCCTTCGAGGAGACGGTGGCCCGGCTGCTGGAGACCATCCGGCTCGGGGTGCTGGCCCCGGGTGAGTCCTTGCCTCCCGAGCGGGAATTGGCGTCGCGGCTGGGCGTCAGCCGGGACACCGTCCGCGAGGCCATCAAGTCGTTGGCCGATGCCGGTTACCTGGTGTCGCGTCGCGGCCGCTACGGCGGCACGTTCCTCGCCGAGGAGCAGCCCACCCCGAGCCCGGACGGTATCCGGTTCAGCCGCAACGACATCGACGATGCGCTGCGCCTGCGCGAGGTGCTCGAGGTGGGTGCGGCGCGGCTGGCGGCGGGGCGCACGCTCACCGCGGCCGAGCGGGAAACACTGTGGGGCAGGCTGTCCGACGTCCGGGAAGCCGAGCCCGACGACTACCGGCGCCTGGATTCGCGGCTGCACCTGGCCATCGCCGAGGCCGCCGGGACGCCGTCGCTGGTACCGCTGGTGGCCGAGAACCGGATGCGCATCAACGAACTGCTCGACCAGATCCCGCTGCTGGGGGTGAACATCGCCCACTCCGACGAGCAGCACGAGGCCATCGTGATGGCCATCCTGGCCGGCGACGCCGAGACCGCCGCCGAGGTGACCGCGGCGCACGTCTGGGGTTCGGCGGCGCTGCTGCACGGCTTCCTCGACTGAGAAGCGCGGTCGTCGTGGGCAGGCGTTGTAGTTTGCAAGGGTGGACCGCGACGTCGACACCGAAGGCTGGGCGCGACGCTTCGACCTGCTCTCCGACCGGCACCGGCTGGAGATCCTGTTGACCCTGCACCAGCGGCCCGGCATCTGCGTCGGGGAACTGGCCGCCGAGCTGGACCGCTCCGAGAACGCGGTGTCCCAAGCGTTGCGCGTGCTGCGCGGACAGGGGTGGGTGACCAGCACGCGCGCGGGCCGCACCGTGAGCTACCGCCTCGCCGACGACGTCGTGCACGACCTGTTGCACTGGATCGGCGCCAGGCACGGCTGATCATCTGTTCACGTGGACAGATTTCCGGCGTCGGGCCTACGCTTCGCCGATGAGCGTCGCGTTCGACCGCACCGACTGGACGTCCATCGCCGGCATGACAGCGGTCGTCGCCGCCCTGCACGTCGTGGGCTGGGGCGTACTGGTCTTCGCCGTCGCGCCGCAGCACCTCGAACTTGGATCGGCGGGCGTCTTCGGCGTCGGCGTCGGCGTCACCGCCTACCTGCTGGGCGTGCGGCACGCGTTCGACGCCGACCACATCGCCGTCATCGACAACACCGCGCGCAAGCTCGTCGGCGAACGGCGGCGCGCACTGAGCACCGGATTCTGGTTCTCCCTCGGACATTCCAGCGTGGTGTTCGCGCTCACGCTGCTGCTGGCACTGGGCGTGCGGTCCCTCGCCGGACCCGTCGCCGACGAGAACTCGCCGCTGCTCACCACCCTCGGCCTGGTGGGATCGCTGGTGGCGGGGGTGTTCCTCATCCTGATCGGGCTGACCAACCTGGTGGCGCTCACCGGCATCCTGACGGTGCTGCGCCGCATGCGCAGCGGCGAGTTCGACGCCCGCGCCGAGGAGGCCGAGCTGGAGCGCCACCTCCACGGCCGCGGCGTGCTGGCGCGGCTGCTGAGCCGGGTCACCCGGCGCGTCACCGCGCCCTGGCAGCTCTACCCGGTGGGCCTGCTGATGGGCCTCGGCTTCGACACCGCCACCCAGGTCGCGCTGCTGGTGCTGGCCGCGGGCAGCGTGGCGTTCGCGCTGCCGTGGTACGCGATGCTGGTGCTGCCGGTGCTGTTCGCCGCGGGCATGAGCCTGTTCGACGCCGCCGACGGCGTGCTGATGGCCCGCGCGTACGGCTGGGCGTTCCTGCGCCCCATTCGCAAGGTGTACTACAACCTCACCGTGACCACGCTGTCGGTGGTCGTGGCGCTCGTCGTCGGCGTGGTGGTGCTGCTGGGTCTGCTGACCGACACCGAGGTGGTGAACCTCGACTACGCCGGCTTCGTCGTCGTCGGACTGTTCGCCGTCATCGTCGGCGTCGCGCTCACAGCCCGAGCAGTGCGTTCTCGATGACCTCCGACAGCGCCGGATGGATCCAGTACTGGCCCGTCGCCACCTGGCTCGCCGGCTGCCCGAAACTCATGGCCTGGATGATCGGCTGGATCAACGTCGAGGCCTGATACCCCATGACGTGGGCGCCCAGGATCGCGTCGGTGGCCCGGTCGGCGATGACCTTGAAGACGCCGGTCTGATCCTCCATCGCCCAGCCGTAGGCCGTGTCGCCGTAGCGCTGCACCTTCACCGCGACGTCGAATCCCTGTGCGCGGGCCTCGGTCTCGGTCAACCCGACCGTGGCGATCTGTGGATCGGTGAACACGGCCGACGGCACGAAGCGGTGGTTGCTGGCGATCATCGACGCGGTGTCGTCCCAGTCGCGCAGCAGGTTGTGACGCACCACCCGCATCTCGTGGTTGGCGACGTGCTTGAGCTGCCACGGCGACGACACGTCCCCGAGTGCCCAGATGCCGCGCGCGGTGGTGCGCTGCATCTCGTCGACCACCACCAGGCCGCCCTCGCTGACCTCCACGCCGGCCAGGTGCGCGTCGAGCCGGTCCCCGTTGGGCGTGCGCCCCGTCGCCACCAGCAGGACGTCGGCCGCCAACTCCTCACCGTCGTCGAGCTCGAGCACGATGTGACCGTCGGCCTGGTGGGAGCCGATCACGTTCTCGTGCGTGCGGACGTCCCACTTCTTGGCCGCGAGATCGGTGAACGCATGGCAGATGGTCTGATCGCAGTGGGTCAGCAGGCCGTCGCCGCGCACCACGATCGTGATGCGCACGCCCAGGGCCGAGAACACGTGCGCGAACTCGGCGGCGACGAAACCTCCGCCCACGATCACCATGTGCTCCGGCAGTTCCCGGATGCGCATCACGTCGTCGCTGGTGTAGTACTTCACGCCGCAGTCGGCGATCGCCGGGGGCACGTGCACCCGGGAGCCGGCCGCGAGCACCACCTGATCCGAGGTGAACTCGTCGCCGTCGGCGGTGCGCAGCACGTAGCGCCCGTCGGCCCGCGTGGGCCCGAACCGGGTGTGGCTGTCGTAGACGTCGACGTTGGCCAGGCTGCGCTTGTACTGCTCGCCGCCCGCGGCGATCGGGTCGATGCGGCCGGCGAACACGCGGTCGACGATGTCGGGCCACCGGACGTCGTCGACGTGGGCGTCGACGCCGTAGCGCCCGCTACGCCGCACGGTCTGGGCGACCTCGGCGGCGTAGACGAACATCTTGGTGGGGATGCAGCCGACGTTGAGGCACGTGCCCCCGAACGTGCCCTGCTCGCACAGTGCGATCCGCATCGAGCCGTAGCGTTCGTCGAATCCGCTGTCGGGGATGCTGTTTCCCGAGCCGGTCCCGATGATGGTCAGGTCGTAGTGCTCCACCCGTCAGCTTTCTCTCGGTCGACGAGCCAGCCGTCCAGCCAGGCGTCGAGTTCGCGGTAGGCCGCCTCGCGCGGCTCCGGTAGGGACAGGAATACGTCGTGCTTGGCGTCGACGATCGGCACGATGGTGCTGCGGTTGCCGACACAGCCCGCCCAGCGCGCGATCTGGGCGACGTCGAGCACCGCGTCGCCGCGTGCCAGCGAGCCCGGCCCGCCGGTCTCGGTGACGCTGTGGTCCGAGCGCAGCACCAGGTTGGGCACGCCCACGTCGAGTCCCCGGTGCAGGCGCGCGTGCCCGCGCCGGATCGCGTTGATCCAGCCGAACGTCACCGGGAAGCCGCCGACGGGCTTCCAGTCCAGGTTGTAGTCGAACTCGCCGTCGAAGTCACGGTGCAGCGACGTGCCGTAGCCACCGGGGGTGGGCTTGCGGATCACGGCCAGCTTGCGCCACCGGCCCAGTGCGGCCAGCGCCGCCGTGGTGGGCGCCGACCGCAGGATCGCCGGGCCGTGCAGGTCGAAGAACGGGCTGTTGAGCACGAGTCCGCCCACGGGTCCGAGCGCGTCGGCACCCCGCAGCCGATCCAGCCAGAGCGTCGCGATCAGCCCGCCCGCGGAATGGCCGTACACGCACACCGAGGCAGCCTGGGTCTCGGTGGCCACGACGTCGAGGGCACGCCGCAACTCGTCGTCGTAGCCGTCCAGCCGCGTGGTGAAGTGCGGGGTCTGCCCGGTGCGCCACGACCGTCCGCACTTGTGCAGGTCCACGGCGTAGAACGCCACCCCGCGGGCGGCGAACCGGTCGGCCAGTTCGGTGTGGAAGAAGTAATCGGTGTAACCGTGCAGCGCCAGCACCGCGGCCCGGGCGGCGACCGCGTCGCCGCGGCGGACCAGCGTGGCCACCAACTCGCCCTCACCGTCGGGATCGGGGCCCAGTGTCAACGTCTGCTGCCAGTAGCCGGGCAGCACGTCGGGTTCCCACCCGGACGCAGACGCGGCCGCAGGCATGGACGCGGGGGTCGTCACGGCCTCAACTCTAGGCGGCGCCGCGCTCGGCGAGGGGCGACGTGGCGCGGGACACGTGGGCGTCGGCCCGACGGGGCATGCCGTGGGGCGTGCACGGCGCGCGCGGACACCGGATAACCTGGTCACTCGTCAAGCCGTGTGAATCGGGTGCGCAACACGAAGGGCCGAAGATCAGGTGACCGACTCAAAGATCGTCAAGAGCGACGTCGTTCTGGTGGGTGCCGGCATCATGAGCGCGACGCTCGGTGCCCTTCTGCGGCTGATGGAGCCGAACTGGTCCATCACGCTCATCGAACGCCTCGACGGCGTGGCCGCCGAGAGCAGCGACGCGTGGAACAACGCGGGCACCGGGCACTCGGCGCTCTGCGAGCTGAACTACACGCCCATGCGCGGCGACGGCACCGTCGACATCGCCAAGGCCGTCACCGTCAACGAGCAGTTCCAGGTCTCGCGCCAGTTCTGGGCCCATGCCGTCGAGAACGGCGTGCTGCCCGACGTGCGCAGCTTCCTCAACCCCATCCCGCACGTCAGCTTCGTGCACGGGTCCAAGCACATCGACTATCTGCGCACCCGCCGCGAGACGCTGGTGCGCAACCCGCTGTTCGCGAGCATGGAGTTCATCGACGACCACGACGAGTTCGCCCGACGGCTGCCGTTCATGGCCGAGAAGCGCAACCCGGCCGAACCCGTCGCGATGAACTGGACCCAGGACGGCACCGACGTCGACTTCGGCTCGCTGTCGCGGCAACTCATCGGCTACACCGCCCAGCGCGGCATGGACACCCTGTTCGGCCACGAGGTCCGCGACCTGAAGAAGCAGTCGGACGGCACGTGGCTGCTCGACGTCGTCAACCGGCGCACCGGACTCAAGCGGAAGTTCAACGCCAAGTTCGTCTTCGTCGGCGCGGGCGGTGGCGCACTGCCGCTGCTGCAGAAGTCGGGCATCAAGGAGGCCAAGGGCTTCGGCGGCTTCCCGGTCGGCGGTCAGTGGCTGCGCACCGGCAACCCCGAACTCGCCGCCGCCCACCAGGCCAAGGTGTACGGCGCCCCGCCACTGGGTGCGCCGCCGATGTCGGTGCCGCACTTGGACACCCGCGTCATCAACGGTCGGTCGTACCTGCTGTTCGGGCCGTTCGCCGGATGGTCGCCGAAGTTCCTCAAACAGGGCAAGGTCACCGACCTGCCGTTCTCGGTGCGGCCCAACAACCTGCCCTCCATGATCGGCGTCGGCCTCACCGAGATGAGCCTGGTCAAGTACCTCGTCGGCCAGCTGCTGCTGTCGGAGGCCGACCGCGTCGACGCGCTGCGGGAATTCGCGCCCAGCGCACGGGATTCCGACTGGGAACTCGACATCGCCGGGCAGCGCGTGCAGGTGATCCGGCGCAAGGGCAACGGCGGCGTCCTGGAGTTCGGCACCACCGTGCTGGCCGCCGAGGACGGCTCGATCGCCGGCCTGCTGGGCGCCTCGCCCGGCGCGTCCACGGCGGTGCCCGCCATGCTCGACGTGATGTCTCGCTGCTTCACCGACCGCTACGCCGGGTGGGAGCCCAAGCTCAAGGAGATGGTCCCGTCGTTGGGTACCAAGCTCTCCGACGAGCCCAAGCTGTTCGCCGAGGTCTGGGACTGGGGCACGCGCGTGCTCAAGCTCGACCAGCCGCAGGCCCAGGCGGCCGCGGCCCTCGCCGCCCCGGCGACGCCCACCCCGTGACCGTCGCCGCCCGGCGCAGCTGGGCACTGGACCTGGACGCCGCGACGCTCTACGAACTGCTCAAGCTGCGCGTCGAGGTGTTCGTCGTCGAGCAGGCCACGCCCTACCCGGAGCTGGACGGGCGCGACCTGCTGCCCGAGACCCGGCACTTCTGGTTGGAGGACCCCGACGGCCGGGTGATCTCGACGCTGCGGCTCATGGAGGAGCACGCCGGCGGCGAGAAGACGTTCCGCATCGGCCGGGTGTGCACCAAGCGCAGCGCCCGCGGCCACGGCCACACGACGCGTCTGCTGCAGGCCGCGCTGGCCGAGGTGGGCCCCTACCCCTGCCGCATCGACGCCCAGACCTACCTCGAGGACATGTACGCCCGCCACGGATTCGTGCGCGACGGCGACGAATTCCTCGACGACGGCGTCCCGCACGTGCCGATGCTGCGCGCGTGAGCGTCCCCGCGGTCGTGATCGCCGCGCCGTCCTCGGGCAGCGGCAAGACCACGGTGGCCACCGGGCTGATGGGGGCGCTGCGCCGTGCCGGGCACCGGGTGGCACCGTTCAAGGTGGGCCCGGACTTCATCGATCCCGGCTATCACGCGCTGGCGACGGGCCGGCCCGGCCGGAACCTCGACCCGGTGCTGGTGGGTGAATCCCTCGTCGGGCCGCTCTACCGGCACGGCAGCAGCGGCGCCGACGTCGCCGTGGTGGAGGGCGTCATGGGGCTGTTCGACGGCCGCATCGCGCCAGGGGTCGCCGGCCCGGCGCGCGGCTCCACCGCCCACGTGGCAGGCATGCTCGGCGCCCCCGTGGTGCTGGTGGTGGATGCCCGTGGCCAAAGTCACAGCGTCGCGGCGCTGCTGCACGGGTTCGCAACGTTCGACGACACGGTGCGCGTCACCGGCGTCATCCTCAACCGCGTGGGCTCGCCGCGGCACGAACAGGTGCTGCGCCAGGCCTGCGAGCAGGCGGGCGTCCCGGTCCTCGGGGCGATCCCGCGCGCCGACGAGATGTCGGTGCCCTCACGGCATCTGGGGCTGGTGACCGCCGTCGAGCACGGTGCGCTGGCCACCGCCGCCGTCGACGCCATGACCGAGTTGGTGGCCCGCCACGTCGACGTCGCCGCGGTCCACGCCGCGGCGCACACCGCGGTCGCCGCGCCCGCCTGGACCCCCGACGGGGGCGGTGGCGCCGGCCGGGGAGCGGTGATCGCGATGGCGGCGGGCAGGGCGTTCAGCTTCGGCTACCCCGAGCACCGCGAGCTGCTGGCGGCCACGGGAGCCGACGTCGTCGACTTCGACCCGCTCTCGGAGGTCCCGCCCCCGGAGGCCTCGGCCGTGGTGGTGCCCGGCGGCTTCCCCGAGCAGTTCACCGCCGAGCTGTCCGCCAACGAGGCTGCGCGCGAACGCATCCGCGGTCTGGCCGTCGCGGGCGCACCGATCCACGCCGAATGTGCCGGCTTGACCTACCTGGTCGACGATCTCGACGGGGCGCCGATGTGCGGCGTGCTGGCGGGTTCGGCGCGCTTCACCGAGAAGCTGGTGCTGGGCTACCGCGACGCCGTGGCGCCCGCGGACTCGTCGCTGCACGCTGCGGGAGCCAGGGCCACGGGACACGAGTTCCACCGCACCGCGGTGGCCTTCACGCGAGAATATGCTCCCGCGTGGATGTTTCGCGTGGGTACCGCGGCCCCGGTGGGCGACGGTGCCGTCCACGCCGGGGTGCACGCGGCCTACCTGCACACCCACGCCGCCGCCCACCCGGAGGCCACCGTGCGTTTCGCGGCGGCGGCGGTGGCCGCGCTGACGGGCCCCGCAAGCCTCTAAGCTCTCGGGGTGACTTCGCAGATCGATAACGCCTACCTCGTCGGGCTGCGTCTCGAAGGCCGCAAGGTCGTCGTGGTGGGCGGGGGCACCGTGGCGCAGCGCCGGTTGCCGCTGCTGCTGGCGAATCTGGCCGACGTCCACGTGATCACGCGGGCCGCCACGCCCGCGGTCGAGGCCATGTCCGAGCACCTCACCCTGGAACTGCGCGACTACCGTGACGGCGACCTCGAGGGTGCGTGGTACGTCATCGCCGCCACCGACGACCCCGACGTGAACGCCGCGATCGTCGCCGAGGCCGAGCGACGTCACGTGTTCTGCGTGCGCGCCGACGTCGCCGTGGAGGGCACGGCGGTGACGCCCGCCTCGTTCGAGTACGACGGGCTGTCGGTGGGCGTGCTCGCCGGCGGTGAACACCGGCGTTCGGCGGCGATCCGCAACGCGATCCACGAGGCGCTGCAGAACGGTGTGCTCACCGATGCGGCGGGGGAGTCGCTGCGCGGCGGCGTCGCGCTCGTCGGCGGCGGACCGGGGGACCCGGAGTTGATCACCGTGCGGGGGCGCAGGCTGCTGGCGCAGGCCGACGTCGTGGTGGCCGACCGGCTGGCGCCGCCGGAGCTGTTGGCGGAACTGGCGCCGCACGTCGAGGTGATCGACGCCGCCAAGATCCCCTACGGCAGGGCGATGGCGCAGGAGGCCATCAACGGCGTGCTGATCGAGCGGGCGCGCGAGGGCAAGTTCGTGGTGCGGCTCAAGGGCGGCGATCCCTTCGTCTTCGCGCGCGGGTACGAGGAGGTGCTGGCGTGCACCGAGGCCGGCATTCCGGTGACGGTGGTACCCGGTGTGACCAGTGCCATATCGGTGCCCGCGCTGGCGGGTGTCCCGGTGACGCACCGCTACGTCAATCACGAGTTCGTGGTGGTCAGCGGCCACCTTGCCCCCGACCATCCCGAATCGTTAGTCAATTGGGATGCATTGGCCGCACTGTCCGGGACGATCGTTTTGCTGATGGCCGTCGAGCGCATCGAGTTGTTCGCCAAGGTGCTGCTGGAAGGCGGCCGACCTGCGGATACGCCCGTGGTGGTGGTGCAGCACGGCACCACGTCCGCGCAGCGAACGTTGCGGACGTCGCTTTCGGAGGCGGCCGAACGGATCCGGTCCGAGGGCATTCGGCCCCCCGCGATCATCGTGATCGGGCAGGTCGGGGCCTTCGCCGGTTAAAGGATTCTTAAGATTACTGTAAGGTAACCCGGTATGACGGCTCTCAATGGCGCAGGGCGCGACCGTGCGCTGCCCGCGCGAGTGGGGCAGCCCGACACCGGGCGAAGTGGTTGGGGTCCAACGTGGTTGCCGTCGCGCCGCTTCCTCGCGGCGGTCATCGCGATCGGCGGCATGCAGTTGCTGGCCACGATGGACAGCACCATCGCGATCGTGGCGCTGCCCAAGATCCAGGATGAACTGAACCTCTCGGACGCCGGACGCAGCTGGGTGATCACCGCCTACGTGCTGACGTTCGGTGGGCTGATGCTGCTGGGCGGACGCCTCGGCGACACCATCGGCCGCAAACGCACCTTCATCGTCGGCGTCGCGCTGTTCACCATCGCCTCCATCCTGTGCGGCGTCGCGTGGGACGAGGCCACCCTCGTCATCGCCCGGCTGCTGCAGGGCGTCGGGTCGGCCATCGCCTCGCCGACGGGTCTCGCGCTGATCGCGACCACGTTCCCGAAGGGGCCGGCGCGCAACGCCGCGACCGCGGTGTTCGCCGCCATGACCGGCGTCGGCTCGGTCATGGGCCTCGTCGTCGGCGGGGCGTTGACCGAGGTGTCGTGGCGACTCGCGTTCCTGGTGAACGTGCCCATCGGTCTGCTGATGATCTACCTGGCGCGCAGGACGCTGCGCGAGACCAACCGCGAGCGCATGAAGCTCGACGCCGCGGGGGCCATCCTCGCGACGCTGGCGTGCACCGCCGCGGTGTTCGGCTTCTCGATGGGCCCCGAGAAGGGGTGGCTGTCGCCGCTGACCATCGGCTCCTGCCTGGCGGCCGGACTGTTCTTCCTGGCCTTCGTGTGGGCCGAGCGCGCCGCGGTGAACCCGGTCGTGCCGTTCAGCCTCTTCCGCGAGCGCAACCGCGTCGCCACGTTCGCCGCGGTGTTCCTCGCCGGCGGCGTGATGTTCACGCTGACCGTGCTCATCGGCCTGTACGTGCAGGACATCATGGGTTACAGCGCGCTCAAGGCGGGCATCGGGTTCATCCCGTTCGTCATCGCCCTCGGCGTGGGCCTGGGCCTGTCGTCCTTCCTGGCGGGCAAGTTCGCGCCCCGGCTGCTGGTCATCGCCGGCGGCGTGCTGGTGCTGGCCGCCATGCTCTACGGCTCGACGCTCAACGGGGACATCCCGTACTTCCCCAACCTGGTGCTGCCCATCACCATCGGCGGGTTCGGCATCGGCATGATCGTCGTGCCGCTGACCATCTCGGCCATCGCCGGGGTCGGCTTCGACGAGATCGGTCCCGTCTCGGCCATCGCGCTGATGCTGCAGAACCTCGGCGGGCCCGTCGTGCTGGCCATCATCCAGGCCGTCATCACCTCGCGCACCCTGTACCTCGGCGGCACCACCGGACCGGTCAAGAACATGGACGCCGCCCAGCTGCACGCGCTCGACCAGGGCTACACCTACGGGTTGCTGTGGGTGGCGGCCGTCGCGGTGGTCGTGGGCGTCGTGGCCCTGTTCATCGGCTACACCGCCGAGCAGGTGGCCCACGCCCAAGAGGTCAAGGACGCCATCGACGCGGGAGAGCTGTAGCGGCATCGCGACCGGCCGGGCGAGGCGTTTCGCCGCCTCGGCCGCTGGGTACGGTGAACGTCGATGTCTAGCTCTGGGTCCACCCCCGGGTCGCCCGGCCAGCCGGTCGCCCCGCTGTCGTCGTCGGTGCTCGGTCCCGCGATCATCGCGATCACCGGCATGCAGCTGATGTCGACGCTTGACGGCACCATCGTCATCGTCGCGCTGCCCCAGATGCAGGCCCACCTCGATTTGTCCGACGCGGGCAAGAGCTGGGTCATCACGGCCTACGTGCTGGCCTTCGGCGGTCTGCTGCTGCTCGGCGGCCGCGTCGGGGACGCCATCGGTCACAAGCGCGCGTTCCTGTCGGGCGTCGGCGTGTTCACGCTCGCGTCGCTGGTGTGCGGTCTGGCCACCGACGAGTACACGCTGATCGTCGCCAGGGCGCTGCAGGGCGTCGGTGCCGCCGTGTCCGCGCCCACCGGGCTCGCGCTCATCGCCACCACTTACGCCGTCGGCCACGCCCGCAACCAGGCCATGGCCGTCTCGGCGGGCATGCAAGCCTGCGGCTCGGTGCTGGGGCTGGTGCTCGGCGGCCTGTTCACCGTCATCTCCTGGCGGCTGGCGTTCCTCATCAACGTGCCCATCGGGATCGTGATCATCGTCATCGCGGTGATCACCATCGCCGAGACCGACCACGAGCGGCTGAAGCTCGACGTCACCGGAGCCCTGCTCGCCACGCTGGGCTGCGCCTCGGCCGTGCTGGTGTTCACGCAGGGGCCGCCGCGCGGCTGGGTGGACCCCTTCGTCATCGGTGCCGGCGTGGCGGCCGTGGTCTTCCTGGTCGCCTTCCTGGTCGTCGAGCGCAAGGCCGCCAACCCCCTGGTGCCGTTCGCGGTGTTCAACGACTTCAACCGCGTGGCCACCTTCACCGCGTGGTTCCTCGGCGGCGGCGTGCTGCTCACCGTCACCGTGATGGTGGGCCTGCTCGCCCAGGACGTCCTCGGGTACTCGGCGCTCAAGGCGGGCATCTGCTTCCTGCCGTTCGCCGTCGCCGTCGGCGTGGGCAACGTGCTGGCGACCAAGCTCGCGCCCCTGTTCGCGCCCCGGTGGCTCATCATCGGCGGCGGCCTGTTCGTGCTGGCCGCCATGCTCTACGGCTCGACCCTGGACCGCACCATCCCGTACTTCCCGAACCTGTTCGGACCGATCGTCGTGGGCGGTTTCGGCATCGGCATCATCTCGGTGATCCTGCCGCTGTGCGCGGTCGCCGGCGTCGGTCCCAGCGAGATCGGACCCGTATCGGCCATCACGCTGATGGTGCAGAACCTCGGCGGTCCGCTGGTGCTGGTGGCGATCATGGCGGTGCAGACGTCGCGCACGCTCTACCTGGGCGGCACCACCGGCCCGGTGAAGAACATGACGCCCGACCAACTCGACGCCCTGGCCGCGGGCTACACCTACTCGCTGCTGTGGGTGGCCGGCATCTCCATCCTGGTCGGCGTGGCCGCGTTCTGGATCGGCTTCTCGGCGCGCGACATCGCCCGCGCGCAGCACACCAAGGAGGCCGTGGAGGCAGGCGAGCTGTGACGCCCACCCGCGCGGAGTGCTCCGCCGCCGTCGACCCCATCGGGTGGCGGCTGGTGCTCGGCGCGCTGATCACCCACGTCGCGGTGCCCTCGCTCGATCTCGCGGTGCGCGCGGCGGCCGTCGCCGTGGATGCCGCCGGTGCCGACGGCGCAGGCCATCTCACCGTGGAGCTGTCCGACCACCGGGTGGTGCTGCGCCTGCACGACCGCGCGACGGGCGGCGTCGAGGCCGTCGACCTCGGCCTGGCCAGGCGCATCACCGATGCGCTGAGCGCCGCTTCGCTCGACACCACGCCGGGCGACGCCGCAGCGCCGCCGCAGGCCATCGAGGTCGCCATCGACGCGCTCGACATCCCCGCCGTGCGACGGTTCTGGAAGGCGGTCACCGGCTACGTCGACGAGCCCCATCCGCCCGACCTGCCGCCCGGCGCGCTGGTGGATCCGCTGCGGCGCGGGCCGGTGCTGTGGTTCCAGCAGATGTCCGAGCCGCGCCCGGGAGGCGGCGTGCGCAACCGGATCCACCTGGACGTCGACGTCCCGCCGGAGCACGCGCGCGCCCGGATCGACGCCGCGCTCGCCGCGGGCGGCACGCTGCTGTCGGCCGCCGCCGCACCCGCGTTCTGGGTGCTCGCCGACCCCGAGGGCAACGAGGCGTGCGTGTGCACGTGGCAGGGTCGCGACTAGATAGGCTGCGCGGGTGATTACCCGCATGTCCGAGCTGTTCCTCCGTACCCTGCGCGACGACCCGGCCGATGCCGAGGTGCCCAGCCACAAGCTGTTGATCCGCGCGGGCTACGTTCGCCCCGTCGGCCCGGGCCTGTACTCCTGGCTGCCGCTGGGGCTGCGGGTACTGCGCAAGATCGAGAACGTGGTGCGCGAGGAGATGAACGCCATCGGCGGCCAGGAGATCCTGCTGCCCGCGCTGCTGCCGCGGGCGCCCTACGAGACCACGCATCGCTGGACCGAGTACGGCGACACCCTGTTCCGGCTCAAGGACCGCCGCGACAACGACTACCTGCTGGGGCCCACCCACGAGGAGCTGTTCACGCTCACCGTGAAGGGGGAGTACTCCTCCTACAAGGACTTTCCCGTCGTGCTCTACCAGATCCAGACCAAGTACCGAGACGAGGCGCGCCCCCGCGCGGGCATCCTGCGCGGCCGGGAGTTCGTGATGAAGGACTCCTATTCGTTCGACGTCGACGAGGGCGGCCTCAAGAACGCCTACCACGCCCATCGCGAGGCCTACCAACGCATCTTCGCCCGGTTGGGCGTGCGCTACGTCATCGTCTCCGCGGTGTCGGGGGCCATGGGCGGCAGCGCCTCCGAGGAGTTCCTGGCCGAGAGCGAGGTGGGGGAGGACACCTTCGTGCGCTGCCCGGAATCGGGCTACGCGGCCAACGTCGAGGCCGTCGTGACCCGACCCCCGGCGGCGTTGCCCATCGAGGGTCAACCCGAGGCCGTCGTCCACGAGACGGGTGACACGCCCACCATCGCCACGCTGGTCGCGTGGGCGAACGGCGCCGGGTTGCCGCAGTTCTCCGACCGCGAGGTCACCGGCGCCGACACGCTGAAGAACGTGCTGCTGAAGGTGCGCGTCCCCGGTGGCGAGTGGGAGTTGTTGGCGATCGGCGTTCCGGGCGACCGCGAAGTCGACGAGAAGCGCCTTGGCGCCGCGCTGGAGCCGGCCGAGTGGGCGCTGCTCGACGACGCCGACTTCGCCCGCAACCCGTTCCTGAAGAAGGGATACATCGGACCGAAGGGCTTGTTGGCCAACGGGGTTCGCTACCTGGTCGACCCCAGGGTGGTGGACGGCACCGCGTGGATCACCGGTGCCGACGAGCCCGGCAAGCACGTCGTGGGCCTGGTGGCGGGACGCGACTTCGCCCCGGACGGCACCATCGAGGCCGCCGAGGTGCGCGACGGCGATCCGTCGCCGGACGGCATGGGGGTGTTGCGGTCGGCGCGCGGCATCGAGATCGGCCACATCTTCCAGCTGGGCCGCAAGTACGCCGACGCCTTCACCGCCGACGTGCTGGGCGAGGACGGCAAGCCGGTGCGACTGACCATGGGCTCCTACGGCATCGGCGTGTCGCGGATGGTCGCCGTGCTCGCCGAGCAGCACCATGATGAACTCGGATTGCGTTGGCCCGCAGAGGTTTCGCCGTTCGACGTGCACGTGGTGATCGCCAACAAGGACGACGGCGCCCGCACCGGGGCCACCGAGCTGGCGCACGACCTCGACCGGCTGGGCCTGGCGGTGCTCCTCGACGACCGCAAGTCCTCGCCGGGAGTGAAGTTCAAGGACGCCGAACTGCTGGGAGTGCCGTGGATCGTCGTGGTGGGCCGCGGCTGGGGCGACGGCGTGGTGGAGCTGCGCAACCGCTTCACCGGCGACACCCGCGAGATCTCCGTCGACGCCGCCGCCACCGAGATCGCGGCCGCGCTGTCGGCGGCGCCCTGACGGGTCAGCCCTCGCGGCCGCCAGGGAACGCCACCGTCACCGGTGAGAGGTCGAGGACCGCGCGCCACTTCGCGGCGGTGACGGCTGCCTGGGTGAGGCCGTCGACGGCCAGGGTGCGGTCCTCGGAGGTGGTGGCCTGCTCGAGCACGGCCCGCCACCCGGTCGCGCTGTCGGATTCCATGGCCACGGCCAGGGTCGCGGCGTCGGCCGGGGTCTGCACGGGGGTCGGGATCTCGTAGCCCGCCGCGGGCAGCGGTGCGGTGACGCCGCGTCCCTGCAGGCGGGCGATGCCCTCGTCCCGGAGTTCGCGGTGCGTCCGCATGGCCGCGGCGACGAGGTCGTTGTCCTCCGGCGTCGAGTGCGCCGAGATCAGGCCGTACGCGTAGATCACCCCGTGTTCGGTGGCGACCGCGTCGAACAGTGCGGCGTCCGGGGCGGCCTGGGGCCGGTTCGGGTCGGGGGTGCGCGACGCCGACGGCGTGGTCGAGATCGTGGTGGTCGGTGTCGTGGTGGTCGGTGGCGTGCTGGTCGGTGTCGTGCTGGTCGGTGTCGTGGGCGTCGGCGAGGTCATGGCGTCGTGGCTCCCAGGGCAACGGTCTGGGCGGCCGTGCAGGCCGCGGCGATGGAGCCGAGCAGGCCGGCCTGATATCCCGACGCGGCGACGGCGGCCTGGGTGGCGGCCCCGGCCGACCGTCCGAGCGCGGCGGCCACCGCCGCGACGGTGGGCGGCGGGGGCGGAGTCGTGCCGGCGGCCCCCGACGGTGCCGTCGACGATGTCGGTGAGCTGGTGGTAGCGGGCGGTTGCCCGGTGACGCGCGTGATCTCGTCGGACAGCGCGGTGGCGTGGGCGGTGCGCTCGTAGGCGATCGCGGTCAGGGCGTCGGCGTCCGCCGGTGGGGCGGAGGGCGCTGCGGCGGTCGCGAGCTGGGCGTCGGCGCGGGCCCGCTCGAGCTGATCGGTGAGCGCGCTGACGTCGGGCGGCGGTGGCGGCGACCCGCACGCGGCCGACGTGCTGCCGAGTGCCGCCAGCGCCGCGGCGGCGATCAGGACGCGCCGTCTGCTGACGGGAGGGAGCGAGGCGGGCACGCGAACATCCTGCCATCCGGGCCGTCGACGTTTGCCAATCGAGGTGCGCCGTCTCGCGTATCGTGGTTGGGCGGCTCGCGTGTCCTCAGGCACCCGGGCCCTGGTCCGCACAACTCAACACGAGGAGCTCGCCGTGGTATCGGATGGCCCACTGCGGTCCGCGCGCCTGCCGGCGCCGCCCGAGGTCAGAGAGCTGCTCGACGAACCGTTCGCGCGGCAGGGCTGCGTGATCGAAGACGTCGACGTCGTGGCCAAGTCCACCCCGCCGCGCGTCGTCGTCGTGGTCGACGCCGACGACGACCACGACGAGGGGTTGGACCTCGACGCGCTGGCGGACCTGTCGCGCCTGGCATCGGAGGTCCTCGACGCCTCCGACGCCTCTGGGGCCGCCGGTGCCCCGGGCGGCGACTACGCGCCGTACGTGCTGGAAGTCTCCTCGCGCGGCGTGGATCGCCCGCTGACCGCGCCCCGGCACTTCCGGCGGGCGCGGGGCCGCAAGGCCGAGGTGACACTCGCCGACGGCAGCAGCCTGCTGGGCCGCCTGGGAGCGCTGACCGGCGACACCGTCGACGTCGTGGTGCCCGAAGGGGGCAAGGGTCGGTACGTGGTGCGCGCGACACCGCTGAGTGAGATCGCCAGGGCCGTCGTCCAAGTAGAGTTCTCGCCGCCCAACCGGCGGGAGATCGAGCTGGCGGGCCGGTTCGGAGAGGAGTTGGGCGAGTGAACATCGACATGGCGGCGCTGCATGCCATCGAGGTCGACCGCGGGATCGCGGTGGACGAGCTGCTGGACACGATCAAGACGGCACTGCTCACCGCGTACCGGCACACCGAGGGGCACCAGTCCGACGCGCGCATCGACATCGACCGCAAGACCGGTGCGGTCAAGGTGATGGCCCGCGAGACCGACGCCGACGGCAACCTGATCCAGGAGTGGGACGACACCCCGGAGGGTTTCGGCCGCGTCGCCGCGACCACGGCGCGCCAGGTCATGCTGCAGCGGTTCCGCGACGCGGAGAACGAGCGGATCTACGGCGAGTTCGCGGCGCGCGAGGGTGACATCGTCGCCGGGGTGGTGCAGCGCGACGCCCGGGAGAATGCCCGCGGCAACGTGGTGGTGCGGCTGGGCACCGAGGCCAAGGGTTCCGAGGGCACCATCCGTCCCGCCGAACAGGTGCCCGGCGAACGGTACGAGCACGGCGACCGGGTGCGCTGCTACGTCATCGGGGTCACCAGGGGCGTCCGAGAACCGCGCATCGAACTCTCGCGCACGCACCCGAACCTGGTGCGCAAGCTGTTCTCGCTGGAGGTTCCGGAGATCGCCGACGGCGCCGTCGACATCGTGGCCGTGGCCCGCGAGGCGGGGCACCGCTCCAAGATCGCGGTCGCGTCGAAGACGTCCGGGCTCAACGCCAAGGGCGCGTGCATCGGTCCGATGGGGCAGCGGGTGCGCAACGTGATGAGCGAGCTGGCCGGCGAGAAGATCGACATCATCGACTACGACGACGACCCGGCACGTTTCGTCGCCAATGCGCTGTCGCCGGCCAAGGTGGTCTCGGTCACGGTCATCGACGAGGCGGCGCGGGCCGCGCGGGTGATCGTCCCGGACTTCCAGCTGTCGCTGGCGATCGGCAAGGAGGGGCAGAACGCGCGGTTGGCGGCTCGTCTGACGGGATGGCGCATCGACATTCGCAGCGATGCGGCCGACCCGGCCGACGAGGCCTGACACGTCGAGGCGACACGGTTTCCGCCTGCGGTGACCGTGAGGCTAGACTGAACCGTGATCCAACGAGCGACTTCTGCTCCGGTGCGCACATGCGTCGGATGTCGAAGGCGGGAGTTGGCCGTAGAGCTTCTGCGAGTGGTCGCCAAGACCGACGCGAACGGCGGAATCGCCGCGATCGTCGACTCGGCGGGTAACCTGCCGGGGCGGGGTGCGTGGCTGCATCCCGATCCGCAGTGCCTCTCGGCGGCGCTGCGACGGCGAGCGTTCACCCGAGCGCTGCGAATCACCGGTTCGCCGGACACCTCCGCGGTGGTCCAGTACTTCGACGACGTGTCGGAGCCGCTGGGGCGCCCGGCTCGAGAACAGGTAGCGAAGAACATGAGCACACCGTGAAGTCCCGATGACCATGCGTCATAGCTAAACCCGAGGCGCGGCCCAACCACCGCTGTGCCTCCAGACAGGAGATGTAGTGGCAGGCAAGGCCCGCGTGCACGAGTTGGCAAAGGAACTCGGTGTCACCAGCAAGGAAGTACTCGCTCGGCTGAGCGATCAAGGCGAATTCGTCAAATCGGCATCCTCCACCGTGGAGGCCCCCGTCGCGCGCCGGTTGCGCGAATCCTTCGGCGCGGGCAAGCCCGCGAAGTCCGCTGCCTCCGGCAACGGTGCGGCGTCCGGCGCCGCGCCCGGTGCCGGGGCCAAGCCGGCACCCCGGCCGGG